>NZ_JACJFB010000014.1:0-17628 GCF_014164325.1 Pseudoalteromonas sp. SG43-4
TGCTTGGTGACAATAGCGTTTTGGACCCACCTGACTCCATGCCGAACTCAGTAGTGAAACGAAACAGCGCCGATGATAGTGTAGCATTTGCTATGTGAAAGTAGGACATTACCAGGCTTCAAATTAAAGAAACCCGTTACAGAAACGTGACGGGTTTTTTGCTGTCTGGGATTTAGTAAATAACCAAGAGCCCATGCCGAACTCGGTAGTGAAACCAAAGCTTCGAACGATGATAGTGTAGCATTTGCTATGTGGCTCTCCACCGCTGTGGCACTACGACATTACCAGGCTTCAAATTGTAGAAAGCCCGATTCGAAAGAGTCGGGCTTTTTTACGTCTGTAGAAAAGTGAAATGCGCGCAATTAATAGACACTCACATTAACCATCCATCACGTAGGGCGAGCGAGCGTAGTGACTCCTGACGCTAAAATCACATCGAGAATATCTACAGTGTTCTTATTTCACGAGCTGGATTACCCGCTACTACGGTATTAGCCATTACATTTTTAGTAACCACAGCACCCGCACCCACAATACTATTTTCGCCTATATTAACTCCAGCAAGAATAATAGCGCCTGCGCCAATCCATACGTTATTGCCTAACGCGATAGGTGCTGCAAAGTTTTCCTTATTAAACCTTTCTGCTGGATTAGTAGCATGTGACACAGCTAAAAGCTGAACGTTCGGGCCTATTAAGCAGTCATTACCTATGGTGATTGAGTAATTGGCTAATGGCGAATCGAGAAGTGTGCAATTAACATTCATAAAAGTACGATCACCAATAACTATTTGATTGCCATAATCGCAATGAAAACCTGATTCTATAATTACCTCTTCACCGCATTGTGCGAACAGCTCTTTAATACGCTTTAAATTACCTTTGCTCGGGCTTTTATTGAATAATCGGCATATCTCGCCTGTTTGTTTTCTTTGCATTAAATATGGCTTAGTCACGCTATTAAATAATTTCATTGAGTTTGTTATTCATTTATATGCATACATTATTAAGTATTATCTCATGCTTATATATTTTACTGAAAAGTTGTTATTACCTTTTTGTATGGGCTAAAAAGGTTTTAAACAAATTTTGACTTTTATCATATTCCTTTTTAAAAAAGCTTTAATAATGTAAAATTCATGTTACAAGGAGTAAGTAATGAAATTAAATAAACTAACTAAATTATTCTGTTTAACAATTATTTTAGCCGGTTGTGGGGGAGGGGGTAATGATGCCAGCCAACCTGCTAATAATGATTCTGGTTCTTCTGGAAAAACTAAATTTGTTAAGCCTGATTATCAAAATACGCCTACCTATGACGGTGAATTATCTTTATTCGAAATAACAGCAAGTAATGTAACTCAACTAACAACTCAGTACTCATATCTAATAGATAGCCTAAATTCCATAGTATTTGGAGAGGATTATCAAAATCTATTTCTCCACGACCCAGTGCTAGATAACCAATCTGATAATTTCGGTTGTGTTACTGGCTCTGCTGACATGAAAGAGGAAGAGGCTAATCAGCACTATATAATTACTTATAACAATTGCTCTGCTGCTGGGTGGGTTTTTAATGGGCAATCTGATATTTATATCGAAAACTCTAACGCTGAATTTGTTTTAGAATATGGGGTAGTACCTAGTTTAACAATTAGTAACGAAGTGCTTGGGGTTACCTATTTAACAGAAGGTTTTGCTATTGCTAATAGTCAGGGAGTTAATAGTGACAGTAGCGCTACTGTAAATATTCAATTTAAAGGTGCTGATGAAAATTCCCTTGATATTTTATTCTCTAATGTAAGGCTTGATGCTGTTTTAGATGCAACCAATGTTGGGTATGGTATTGGTTTTAATGGCGAAGTTTATTTTAGTGATTTAGGAAAACTAACAATAAAAACTGATGAGTTTTATCCAACCAATGATATATCTCTGCCTTCAATAATAGGAGCAAAGTACACCCTAATATCACAAAATACTGCTAGTGTAGCTCTCAAAGCTAATGGCATTTCGACCATACATCTATCTAATGAATTTTTGCCACTAGAGTTTTATTTAACTGACTTAGATAATGTTTATAACAATACTGCCAACTCTATTCCTATAGCAAGTATTTCAGGCTCGAACAAAGCTCTACGACACTCTATCCTTACTCTTGATGCAACGCAGTCCAAGGACCCTGATTTTGAACCATTAGGTTATGAGTGGAAATTAATAACTTTTCCGCAGAATGCTAGTTGGCAACTTGGCACCGGTAGCAAAATTGACTTTATTGGAGACCTACCTGGCCTTTATCGTATTTCGTTAACAGTTGTAGACCCAAGTGGTGCAGAAAATACTGTGGAGCATGAGTTTAAATTAGAAAAACTGCCAGCAATTGTTTCTGACATTACTGCATATGATGAAATAGAATTAGGTGAACACTATACAGCCATTATTAACTTATCTAATGATGAGTTCGATGGTCCTTTTGAATACAAAATTGCTTATGGGCCAAGTAATATCTCGATTTCAGAACAAGGAGAGATTAATTGGTTAAGCAACGCGCCTGACTTTGGTAGTAATTTAAACGTAAATTTTGCTGTTGATATCTCAAACTCTGACAATCAAATAAGAATTAAGCACCAAATCAACCTTCAATCACTCGGTGGCGTAGATAATCGCTCAGTTGGTTATGTGAACAACTCAACATCCAGTGTAGCTTCAATTAAGCTTTCGAACCAAAAAAGGGGTGTATTACGCGGTAATGATAATTATATCTTAAGTCTCAGTGAGACAGGGTTGCTAGAATACAATAAATGGATACCTCCCTTACCTTCAAATGTTGAGCATGTAGGTGCATTTCTTAATCAGTCAGGGACGCAACTAAATTGGCTAAGTATTACTTACAACCAAGAGGCAGCTAAGCATCAAATATTTTTAACTAATGAGGGCTCAAGTAGTTTGCTGATAGATGATGTTTCGGCTGAAAATTATAACTCTATGGTATTTGATTACAACGGCGATGGTATTGAAGATATTCTTCTTTCGGCGGGGCATTCGTATGATAGCTATCTTATTAATGGAAATGATCTTTCTATCACTACGCTTATTGTTGCGCCGGACCTTTCACTTAATTATTCAAATCGCTTGATTCAAGTTTGTGATTTGAATAACGACGGCTTTAAAGAGTTAATTGATAGGGAAAGTATATTTGATGTCAAACAGAACAAATACCTGATAGGACCCTATTCTGAATATAAATTTAAGGCATTTACCAGTGGTGATAATTGTCGTGTAACTAGATATAAGGCCGCCGAACATTATAGTGAACTAATATGGTGGGAAGGTGGTGAACTGCAGGTGGGTAGTGAAAAGTTTGAGACTAATTTCAATGATGGTATTTCGATTAGCCTTGAAGTAGATAGTCCTTATAGTCATGTTTATTTTTCTAATTCAAAAGAGCTTTATTACTTTGATCAGCAGTGGCAATTGTTCTCTGTATCTATTGCTGAAAACCCCATTGGGAGAGTAATAGGTGCTGTTGATTTTGATAATGATGGAATACAGTCATTATTAGTAAGCAAAACAGATAGTTTAGAAGGAAGTTATTTATACGAAGAATATGCGATGCAAAGCTTTAGCTATGAGAATGGGCTATGGCAGCTTGAGTATTCATCAGTGGCTCAAGGTCAACTTCCTAATCTTCATATTGTTGGTGCTGTTGATGATACGGTTAGCATTTCAGATTTTGGCCGTTCGGCTAAGGTAACGCACAATAATGCACCTGTTACTTTCACTGGAGAGATGCTGTTAACGCAAGATAATGAAAATCAAACTGAGTATTCATTAACTCAAATTAACAACGAGACATTTATTGTTAAACGCAATACAGGTTCAACCAGTGTAATTTGGCAAACTAGCGTTGCAGAAGTGACTTTTTCTAATTCGTATGATTTTGCTTTTACAGAGTCCGAAACACACTTGAGCTTTAAAAGTGATATTAGATATTACACAATCGCTAAACAAACAGGAGAAGTCGTATCAAGAGCCTACTTTCCTTACTTGCCGTCTGAGGAGTTGTCAAAAATAATAATAGGTTATTACGATTTAGGTATAGCTTTTTACGAAAATCCAAGCTTATCACCCATTTCAATTGACAGTAGCAATTGGCCTGTACCTTTAGATTTCTTACAAGAAACAACAAGCCATGTAGCGCATGTACATGCTATTCAGCTAGATTCAGATCCTCAACTAGAGCTAATAATTGATTATCGTACTTTTGGTACTTTCGATGAAGAAGGTGGTTTAATAGTATTAGATACGAAAACGAAAGCATTAGAAATTTTGGACGAACAACAAATTAAGGGCTTTACAATTTACCACAAAGAGAAAATCCTCGATGAAGCTATAGGTGGCGTTTATGGCCGAAACTATCTGGCGCATTACTCTATAGAAAAAACAATTAGCCTAGTGGATAAGTTATCAAATCAAGTTATTTGGGAGAGTCCACAAATCTCGAATAATTACCACGATGTATTAATTCAAAAAGATGAGCGTGATTCTTGGAGTTTATATATTTTAGGTAGTGAGTTTTTAATATATCCTTATTTGAACTAAAAAATAATAGCGTGCTCAGTAATCTAGTTTCTAGCTCACTGAGCAAGTTAGAATGTTTCACCACATCTACATGCTGTTAAATTAAAAAGCGCACATTGCGCTTTTTTTACGCATTCACTTGCCATTTATTATGTTTCGTTTAAAATCCACTAACTTTCGAAGCGAAACTTAATTGTAATTACTTATGACCAAACGAAACACCCAGCAACGCCGCCATCTGATCCTTACTCAAGTTAATGAATTAGGTGAAGTGGCTGTCGATATTTTAGCTGAACAGTTTCAAACATCTGAAGTAACCATTCGAAAAGATTTAACCGCGCTTGAAAAAAGTGGCTTATTGCTGCGCCGTTACGGCGGTGCTATTGCTCTGCCTAAAGAAATTGTTAGCGATGAAATAGATTCAAAGCGCAAAGTAGCTATAGCTAAGGCAGCAGCAAAACTTATAAAAGATCATAACCGTATTATTATTGATAGCGGGCGTACTACGGCTGCGATGATCCCTGAGCTTGCAAATAAGCGCGGGTTAGTTGTAATGACCAATGCCATTAAAGTCGCGAGTCGTTTGCTAGCGCTCGAGAATGAGCCAACACTTTTGATGACCGGTGGAACATGGGATCCACATTCTGAATCATTTCAGGGGCAAGTTGCCGAAAACGTATTATGCTCTTACGACTTTGATCAGCTATTTATTGGCGCTGACGGCATAGATGTAAAGCGTGGTACTACTACCTTTAATGAGCTAGTTGGTTTAAGCCAAGTTATGGCAAAAGCCGCTCGTGAAGTAATTGTAATGGTTGAATCAGATAAGATTGGCCGAAAAATACCAAATTTAGAATTACCGTGGAAAATAGTAACCACATTAATAACCGACAATGGCTTAGCAGACGAAAAACGCAAAGCAATTGAGGCGTGTGGTGTAAAACTAATTTGCGCAGAGATTATTGAATAGTAACTACAAAGTGAGTTACTAGAATTAAAAAATTAATGGAGACACTATGTGTGGAATAGTTGGGGCAGTTGCAGAACGTCCAGTAAACAAAATTTTAGTTGAAGGCCTTAAACGTCTTGAATACCGTGGTTATGACTCAGCAGGCGTAGCATTGCTTGATGGCAACACACTTAATACTGTTAAAGCAGTAGGTAAAGTAGTAAACGTAGAAGCTGCACTTGAGAAAGCAGGCGTTAGCGGTCATACAGGTATTGCACACACTCGCTGGGCAACACATGGTAGCGTTACAGAAGCAAATGCACACCCACATGTATCAAACAACCAGTTAGCACTTGTGCACAACGGTATTATTGAAAACCACGCAAGCTTACGCGCATCGCTTAAAGAAGAAGGCTACGAGTTTCTATCTGAAACCGATACCGAAGTAATGGTGCACTTAATTCATAAGCTTCGTAAGCAGCACACGACTTTACTAGCATCAGTACAAGCTGCTGTTAAACAGTTTGAAGGTGCGTTTGGTACAGTTGTATTTGATAAAGCAAACGACAACGAAATCATTGTAGCGCGCTCAGGTAGCCCTCTTGTTATTGGTTTAGGCCTTGGCGAAAACTTTATAGCTTCTGATCAGTTAGCACTATTACCTGTTACTCGTAGCTTCATCTTTTTAGAAGAAGGCGATGTAGCGCGTATTACACGTGACACAGTAGAAATTTTTGATGAAAATGGCGACGCTGTAGAGCGTGAAGTGATTGAGTCAAACATTACACAAGATGCATCAGGCAAAGGCGACTACCGCCACTACATGCTAAAAGAAATCTACGAGCAACCACTTGCGGTACGTAATACCCTTGAAGGGCGTTTAAACGACGACCGCGTAGCAATTGATGCCTTTGGCGAAAGCGCTCAGCAAATATTTAAAGACGTAAAACACGTGCAAATTATTGCCTGTGGTACGTCTTACCATTCAGGTATGGTTGCACGTTATTGGCTTGAGCAATTTGCAGGCGTTAGCTGTAATGTAGAAATAGCTTCTGAATTTAGATACCGTCAGTCGTTTGTTCATGAAAATAGCTTACTTGTTACTATTTCTCAATCGGGTGAAACTGCCGATACGCTAGCTGCATTACGCCTAGCTAAAGAGCAAGGTTACATGGCCTCAATGACTATTTGTAACGTACCTGGTTCATCGCTTGTACGCGAATCAGACCTTGCCTTTATGACTAAAGCAGGCGCTGAAATAGGCGTGGCATCTACTAAAGCATTCACAACGCAGTTAGTTGGTTTGTTAATGCTTACTGCGTCTATAGCTCAAGAAAAACAGCTTGATCAAAGTGCTATTGTAAATGCTATAAAAGTACTACCTGCTAAGCTTGAAGAAACATTACTGCTTGCAGATGGCATTGCAGACCTTGCAGAAGAATTTGCCGACAAGCATCACTCACTGTTTTTAGGTCGTGGCTCACAATACCCAATCGCGATGGAAGGTGCGCTTAAACTTAAAGAGATTTCGTACATTCATGCAGAAGCCTACGCAGCGGGCGAGCTAAAACATGGCCCACTCGCACTTATTGATGCTGACATGCCAATTATTGTTGTAGCACCAAACAATGAGTTATTAGAAAAGCTTAAATCAAACGTAGAAGAAGTACGCGCACGTGGCGGCATTATTTACGTATTCGCAGATAAAGATTCACACTTTGAGTCAGACGACACAATGCGTGTAATCAACGTAAACCACACTGACGACATTATTGCGCCAATTGTTTACACGCTGCCATTACAGTTACTGTCGTACTATGTAGCGGTAATTAAAGGTACCGACGTTGACCAACCACGTAATTTAGCTAAATCGGTTACGGTTGAGTAAGGTCAATTGGTTGGTAATTACTTGTTGAAGATTAAAGGCGCTTAATGCGCCTTTTTTTGTACCTCAAAGCCTGTTAGATTAAATAACACACTATTTTCTAAAGGATTAGTAATGCGTTTATTAACCGCTGTTTTTATATGTAGTTTATTTATATTTTATTCTAGTAGCACACTTGCAGAGCCTGATTTAAAACAGCAAACCATTAGCTATACGCAACAAATACATACTATTAATTCAGCAATTTTAAACGAAGAGCGCACAGTTGTAGTCCAGCTTCCAAAGAGTTATCAAGCTAATCCAAACAAAGTTTATCCAGTTATTTATCGCCTAGATGGCGCGGGTAACATACCGCTTATAAGTGCTGTAATGGATCGACTGAAAAATAATAATCGTGCACCTGAGGTTATTATTGTCGCTATTGAAAACACCAATCGCTTAAGAGATTTATACCCCACAGTTAATAAAGAGCCACAAGGCCCGGTAGGTAAAGGCGGTGGTGCAGCAAAGTTTTTAGCATTTATTGAGCAAGAACTTATGCCTTTGATTAATAAAAGTTACCGTACGCACAATTATAATGTGATCGCAGGAGCGTCTGCGGCAGGCGTATTTTCGCTTTATACAATGCAAGTTAACCCTGAGCTTTTCCAAGCACACATTGCTTACAGCCCTGCCGTTTGGTGGAACTATGGCGCATCCGTAAAAGCGACTAAGTCGTTTATCAATAAATCAAAAGATCTGAATAACTATGTTTATATAAATATTGGCGAAGAAGCTGGCTTAATGCGTGAGCGATATAATGAGCTGCAGCAAGCTTTGCAATCTAATAGCTTGCCAAATTTACGCTTTTTCAGTGATGCATTTGATAATGTATCGCATAACTTAACATCGGCCGCTGGGGTATTTAATGCCTACCATAATTTGTTTTTACCCAAACAAATGCCAATGAGTGCTTTAAGCGATGATATAGAATCTATTGATGTTTATTATAAAAAGTTATCTCAGCAATGGGGGGAGCAAATAACACCTCCAGAGGCAGCTGTTAGGCAACTTGGTTACAACCTAGTAAATATGCAGCAATATGAGCGTGCTTTGGCAGTATTTAAGCATAATGTTAAGCATCACCCACAATCTGTTGATGCACTATGGGGGTTAGGTTATGGCTATGAATTAAAAGGTAATATACAACAAGCACTTATTAAAATAGAGGCTGCTTTAAATGTTGCAGATACCACATACCCCTATTTAAATGCCTTAAAAGAGACTAAAAGTAGATTGCAAACGCAGTTAAATAAAACTCAGTAATATAAAAGGGCAAAGCGCGGGGGGTAGCCTGCGCTTACAGTTACCTTTACAACACGCAGCTGTTATCTATGAAAACATTAAAATCACTAATACCTACTTAATAAGCGCTAAATACGCTAAAATTACAGGCTACTTTTTTAGCAATGAGCCCACAATTTTTATGACCTCAGCAACAAGCCCTAGCACTTTTTCCGAACTTGGCCTTATTCCAGAGCTATTAGCTCGTTTAACCGATTTGGAATATACCCAGCCTACGCCAATTCAAGCTAAGGCTATACC
This sequence comes from Pseudoalteromonas sp. SG43-4, assembly GCF_014164325.1. NCBI lineage: Bacteria > Pseudomonadati > Pseudomonadota > Gammaproteobacteria > Alteromonadales > Pseudoalteromonadaceae > Pseudoalteromonas > Pseudoalteromonas sp. SG43-4. The sequence continues at coordinate 8,996 of NZ_JACJFB010000014.1, forward strand.
TTGTGTGCTTGCGGGCAGTGATTTAATTGCGGGGGCAAATACCGGCTCAGGTAAAACAGCTACATTTGCTTTGCCTATGCTACAAAAGCTATTTTTAGAGCTGGGCTCTAAAAAAACAGCGAGCAAAGGTAACTTTGTAACGGGGCTTATTTTGGTACCTACCCGTGAGCTTGCTACGCAAGTGGCCGATAGTGTTAAATCGTACTCTGCAAACTTTAATGGCGCGATTAAAACAGTAGCTGTGTTTGGTGGTGTATCGGTTAATACACAAATGCAGGCTCTTCGTGGCGGTGCTGATATTATAGTGGCAACACCAGGACGTTTACTCGATTTAATCTCAAGCAATGCTATTAAGCTCGATAAACTAAATACGCTTGTGCTTGATGAAGCCGACCGCATGCTAAGCCTTGGTTTTACTGAAGAGCTTGCTGAGCTTTTAGCGTTAATGCCTGCTAAAAAACAAACCATGTTGTTTTCAGCAACTTTCCCTGAGCAAGTTAAGCTATTAACGCAAGAGCTTTTAAACGACCCAGTTGAAATACAAGTACAAAACAAAGATGAAAGCACCTTAGTACAGCGTGTTTTTACCGTAAACAAAGGTGAAAAAACCACAGTTTTAGCACATTTAATTAAAACGCATAAATGGCGCCAAGCGCTGATTTTTGTGAACGCGAAAAAAGACTGTGAGCATTTAGCTAGTAAACTTGAAAAGCGCGGTGTTAATGCACAAGTTTTCCATGGCGATAAAGGCCAAAGTGAGCGTACTCGCGTAATAGAAAAATTTAAAGCGGGCGAAATCGAAGTACTTATCGCAACCGATATTGCTGCACGTGGTTTAGATATTGAGAAGCTGCCAGTGGTAATAAACTTTAACCTACCACGCAGCCCTTCTGATTATATGCACCGTATTGGCCGAAGCGGCCGTGCTGGTGAAGTTGGTTTAGCGTTATCGTTAATTGATTATGAAGATTTACATCACTTTAAAATTATCGAGAAGAAAAACAAACTACGCTTAGAGCGTGAAGAGGTTACAGGCTTTGCTGTAAACCAAGCTAACCTTGATGCTGCACAGGCGCTTAAAAATGAAAAGCCAATGGCAAAACCAGAAGGCACAGGCAAGAAAAAGAAAAAAAATAAAGCCGATGATATAGATGATGTATGGAGTGGCTGGCGCCGTAAGTAACAATAGAGCTAAATAAATAGCTGTAAAAACCCGTAATTAGTAAACCTAATTACGGGTTTTTTGTTTTGTGGCTTTAACTTAAAGCGTTAGTTTTAAATTAATGGTCGTGATCTTCATCTTCTATTTCTTGTGCAATCCCTAACCAGGTAATGCTTGTAGGTGGAAAAGTTAACTCTAGCTCACTTTCAATTTCTAAGTCTTCAAGGTGTACTTGCACAACGTGCTGAGCAATAGGGTCGGCTACATAAGCAAACTGACCATTTTGCGCCACTGTCATACTAAAGCTCATTCCTTCGGGCATTGTGGTTACGTTTGCTTGAGTAATATCAACTTGGCCTTCAAGCTCCCAATGCATTTCGCCATCATGGTCGTGTGCGCTAAATACATTTAAAAAGCCTAAGCTGTCTAATAATAAAAAGTGCTCGCCATGGGCAGAAAAAGAGTACGACACAGCACTTGCGCCATCAGCAAGTTGCCATTCTAGTTCTTCCATTTGTGCTGTTGCTGGGTTAATAGTTACAATTACGGCTTCGCCGCCACCGTGGCCAGACGCTACGCCAATAAAGGTCTCGCTATCTTCGTGGCCATAAATACTACCAATGCGTAAATCGCCAACGGCTGCAATGTTCGCTATTTTTTCAGCTTCGTATTCATCATCGTGCTGGTGGGCTAATAACACACCATCACTACAGCCAAATGCCACGTAGTCGTGGTTTTGTGCAGCACCGTGTAAATCAGGGCACGTAACTTCTAAGGTTTGTTCTAGCTCGTATTCACCATCATGAAAATGATAAACACCTACTTGGTCTGGCAGTACTTTAGCAACCGATGTGCTTTCGCTGTCATCACGGCGAAGTGTTGATAATAAATGCTCACCGCGAGGCTCTGCTACGCCGTGCATATTAATATCGTAGCTAATACTCGGTAGCGTTGCTGTTGCGCTTGTTATGTCGTTATCTGTTAATACTTCAACAGAGGCAACTGTGCCTGAGTCTGCATCACCATCATAAAAAACAGCTAATTGGCCGTCGTGTTTTATAAGGTGAGTAGGGCGACTGCCACTTGTTAACTCATAGCTACTAGCCGCTGGGCTTTGCTCGTAGTCGTGTAAATGCTCGCCATGGTCTTCACGCCATAAACCACCATCAATAAAGCCTAAGTAATCTTGTGCTCTGCTTACAATAACGGCATAACGAAAATCAGGCGATGACGACATCGTGTTTGAATCATTCGTCAGAGTAAATGTTTCAAGAAGTGAGTTGTCATCTAGGTCATAAAAACTGGCTTCGTTGCTGTTGCCTGCAAGCACAGCTAACCTGCCAAGTGAGTCTATGGTGTAGCCATCATCATGGTCGTGATCATCATCGTCATGATCGTGCTCGTCTTCTACAACAATAGGATCTTTTTCTACAATATTAGTTTGGGCATCGCCACAGGCTGTAATAAATGTAGTGCTAATAGCCAGTGCAATAAGCTTTAATTTGTATAGTTTTTTCATGTTTATTTCCCTTAATTATAATTTTTTAATGCTTAAAAATAACCGCGAATGCCTAGCGCAAAGCTACGCCCTGGACGTGGTGCTATATCTTTTACAAACGAGCTGTGCACGCGTGCTTCTGTATCTGTTAAGTTGGTGCCTCGCAGGTACACAGACATATCTTGGTTTAATACTGAAAGGTCGTAAGAGATGCTTGCATCAACCAATGTGTAACCGCCTGTGGCTGTTTCTTGTGGGGCTGTGCGGTCTTGCTTTTGATAGCGAGTAACGTGAATATGCGCACTTAGTTTATCTGTTTGGTAGCTTAGTTCGCTGCCAAAACGAAGCGGTGGAGTACGGGGTAAATCGCCGCCGTCTTTAAGGCGTGCACGCACGTAATCAGAGAATAAATCTACTTTAAATTCATCGGTTAATTGCCACGCAATTTGCGCTTCAAACCCGTGTAAAATTACGTCGCCTGTTTTAAATAAATAAACCGGCAGTTCTGATGAATGGTCGTGTTCGTCATCGCCATGGTCGTGGCCACTTTGTGCGTATAAACCAGTGTCTATTTGGTAATAATAGTTATCTACTTGGTTGTAAAAGGCATTTAGAATAAAGCCAACATCACCTTGGGTTTTACGCAGGGTTAAATCAACATTATTGGCTGTTTCTAGGTCAATTGCTTGATCAGACAAACCTAAATGGCCGTCTTCATCTAAATCAAATAGTGCGCCTACTTCGTAAGTGCCAGTACCAATATGCGGCCCAAACGATAACAATTCAGAGGCAGAAGGCGCACGTTCAGAGCGCGATACCGAAAGCCCTAAGTTATAGTTAGGTGTAAAATCCCAAACTACGCCTGCCGATAAACTGATTGGTGTAAATTCATGCTCTACATCAAATACGCGAATGGTTTCTGCGCTTTCTTCGTGGTCGTGATCATGCTCGTCGGTTTCTTCTACTTCATCGTGTGCGTGAGCGTCAATATTTGGCAGTAATACGTCGCCTGCTTTAATTGTTACACGCTCAATACGCCCACCTAACTGCACTAAAAAATCCCCAAAGTGCCTTTCTTCCATTAACGCTACAGCAAAGCTTTCGGTTTTAGATGGAGGCGTAAAAGCCTCTTCACCTTGTGCTTCAACATCGCTTTGTTTGTAATGAAAGCTAATGCCGCCATTCCACTCGCTAAATTGGTTATGTAGTAGGTCTATGCGTAATTCGTTTGTTTCGTTTTTAAATGTGGTGCCTACAGCGCCACCTTCAATTTCAGCGTGTTCGTAGTCGGTATGGCCAGCGCGCAGGTTAACTTTGTTTAGCCATTTATTATCTAGGTTGTACTCACCTAATAATTGCACTTTAGTTTGCTCTAAATCAGCAAATACCCTTTCTTCTTCGTCGCTGTGTTCTTCTCCTTCCTCGCCGTGCGTATGACCAGGAATACCGTATTGACGATTAAATTGCTCTACTGCTAAGCCAATAAAGCCGTTATCTATTAAATAGCTAGCGCCAACAGTAAAACCATCAGACTCTTCATTACTGTTTTCAACTTTGTAATCGCCACTATGGCCTTCACCGTCGCTATCTATAGCTGCGGCTACAGGTACCTCGTAGTCATCAGCTTCACGCCAAAACGCATCGGCATAAAAAGCAAATGAATCGGTACCTGTGGTGGCATTAAACGAGGCCACTTTTTGGTTATCAACAGAGTTATGTTCTACGTTCCACTCGCCGCGTGTTGTACTGTCGGTTGGTACGCGGTTATCTACCACATTTACTACGCCACCAATTGCGCCACTGCCATAAAACAGTGTTGCTGGGCCGCGTAAAACTTCAATTTGTTGTGCGGTAGACGCCTCCGAAGCAACAGAGTGATCGGGGCCAACGCGAGATACATCACTGACATCAAGGCCATTTTGAGTAATGAGTACACGCGGGCCGCTTAAGCCACGAATAATAGGTGTGCTGGCTACTTTTCCGTGAAAATTTGTATTAACGCCTGGGAGTTTTTCAAGGCTATCGCCAAGGGTTGCGGCTTGTTGGCGCCTTAGTTGTTCGCCAGATAAAACACTAACAGGCGACGCAGATTCCATTGCCGACATATGAATAGGGGTTGCTTCAATATCAATAACTTCAATAGGCGAGCGCTTTAAATTAAAAGTAACCGATTGGTTTTCATCATTCGTTATTGTTATATCGCGATGAAGGTGAGCATAACCAGGGGCTACAACATGTAGCTCTTTTAAGCCATTGTTTAGCTCTGCTATTACAAATTTACCGTTTTCATCGGTGGTTACTTTAAGGTCTGAGCCTTCAACTTCTACTGTTGCATTGGTAACTACTTTACCTTTGTTGTTTAAAACAACGCCCTCTATTGTGGATGCAAGCACACTTGCAGGTAATAAAGCTGCTATGAGAACAGCTAATTGTGATCTACGTTTCATTTGACTACCTTGGTGGATGTTATATTATATCAATTATGTGGGAAATGTTATAATGTATCAATAGTAATTAACTGATGTTATTAAAATGTCTCTTTAAAAGTAACGTTTTTGAGTGGAGACACTGATTTAGTCGAGGAAATAATGAAGTTGAGTCAAAGTGTTATGGATCGTATGGCAATTGGGTTATCGGTAATGTGCACAGTACATTGTTTTGCAACCCCGGTTATTTTAGCGTTATTACCAAGCTTTGCCGTATTGCAAATAGATAGTGAACAGTTTCATTTATGGATTCTTGCGGCGGTATTGCCAACAAGTTTATTGGCATTAAGCTTAGGCTGTAAAAAGCATAAGCGTTTACGTTATATGGCCTGCGGCGTTATTGGGTTAGCCTTTATGATATGTGCGGTATTGCTAGGGCATGAGGTTGCCGAAAAAGCGTTTACTTTAATTGGGTCGGCGTTTATTGCTGTAGCTCATTGGTTTAATTACCAACAATGCCTTAAACAAAATGACGATAACTGCCCGTGTTCAAGCGCTGAAACTGATCAGGCAGCTTAGCGTTATCAGTGCTACAAACAGCTAACATGTAGCACTGCCTTTTAATATTTAACTTTTTTTTTAATAGCCTAAAGCTAAAAGTGAGTTAAAGTAGTCATTCAATATCGATTATTACGCTTGGCTTAGGTTAATTAATATAAATGAATACTGCTTTAAAATACTTGCTGTTACTCTGCGCTTTAATGTGTTTTAAATTAAGCGCAAATACCCCGTACCAAATCCCTAGAAGTAGTGTTATTGAGTTAACTGAGCCTGCTACTAAACGGGTATATCCTGTTTTTATTCAGCTCCCTAAGTCATATAAAAAGCATCCTGAAAAAATATATCCAGTTATTTATTTAACCGATGCACCGTATACGTTTCCTATTGTGGCGGGTGCTACACGGTTTCCTATGAATAGCGGCAATATGCAGGAGGCTATTATTGTGGCCATTAGCTACGAAAAAGAATCTAGAGGGTCTAATAGTCGAATTAGAGACTACACCCCAAATAAGGCTCAAAGCTGGAAAAAGCAAACCGGTAACGCTCAAAATCATGCGCTGTTTTTAAAAAATACTGTGCTGCCATTTATACAAAGTAACTACCGAGCAAGTAGCACACAAAAAACCTATATAGGTAATTCTTTAGGCGGGTTATTTGGTGCCACTATTTTATTTACGATGCCCGATTTATTTAACAATTATATTATTGGCAGCCCATCGGTTTGGTTTAACAGCAATGCAGTATTAGCGCTACAAGCACATAAGCCTAAAGTGCCTATAAAGGTTTATATATCGGTAGGGGCAAAGGAAACGCTAAGCTTTGGTGAAGGGCAAAATATGGTGGAAGGGGCAAAGCAATTAACGCAAAAAATTAATGCACTTAGCAGTGACAATATTGAACTAAAAAGCGTTGTTATTGAAGGGTCGAGCCATGCAACCGCATTTCCTACTACAGCAATACAAGGGCTTGATTGGGTGTTGGGAATGACACCAATCGACTTAAATATTTAATCATTCTAGCGTGCTAAATAGAGCGCTAACAAGGCATAAATTTCTCATGTAGAACAGCTACATGTCGATATTTATGCCTTGTTATCACGCTATTTATCTGTCGCTATAAATGCCTAATAACTTAACACGATTGGTGTAGCCAATAAGCCCTAAAAAGCACTAAAAGCTTAGGCGCTTTCAAGTTTCTTTTTCCAGTTTACCAGCACTTCAATAAACTCAGGGCCTATACCACAGCAGCCACCAATAATGCTTGCGCCCTGGCTGTGCCATTTTTTAGCAAAGTCTAGATATTCTGAAGGTGAAATATCGCGATACGCTTGTGAGCCTTCGTTGGCTTTGTAATCGCGTGCTATAGGTGTAAAGCCATTAGCAAACGCCCCTAAAACAACACTTTTATTTTGCTTGGCTAATACTGCGTTGGTATCGCTAAAGGCTTGATCTATAACTTCAGGTATTGAGCAGTTAAAGAAAATACCAGCAACATTTTGTTGAAGCAAAGCCGTTACTGCGTCACTTACCAGCTCACCAGAGCGAAGTGTCGCTTGCTCGCTTATCACATCAGTTAAAGTAAATGCGTAATAACATGGCTTGTTTGAGCCTTTAAGGACGCTTGCCATAACGTGCGCTTCTTCAATACTCGATATAGTTTCGCCAATCCATAAATTTACGTGCTCGTCTTGCGCTTTGTATAGTGTATCTAAAATAGTAAATGCGCGTTCGCTTTCAAATAGTTCAGGGCGGTAAGAGCCAAATGCTGGTGGTAATGAACCTGCTACTAATACATTTTGTTTAGCATTTTGAGCTACTTCTTTTGCAATAACGGCAGCTTGCTGTGCAAGGGCTGCGCCTTGAGCTTGATATAGCTCTTCACCTAAATGAAAGGGCACACAGGCGTAGCTGTTAGCTGTAATTATTTCAGCACCGGCATCTATAAAACCTTGGTGTGCTTGGGTTACAAAATGCGGGGCTTCTATTAGTGCTTGTGCGCTCCAAAGTGGCTGTGAGAACGGTGCGCCAATGCGCTTAAGTTCACGTCCCATGCCGCCATCTAAAATAGTTACTTTATTCATTGTGGGTTTCTGTATATCTAAACTATATGGCGTTATTCAAACATACTTTTTAAATAATTATAATGAAACTTCATCAGGTTGAGCATGAATAAAGCTAAACCTATTAAATGAGTTATAAAAATGCACAAAAAAAGCGACTACCTAATAAGGTGTCGCTTTTTAGTAAGTATGATTAGCTTACTTATAAAAGGCTTCAACAGTGCCTTTTCTTGTAAGTAAAAGTGGTTGTCCGCGACGATCAAGCCCTTTTGGAGATGCAAACTTTATCCAACCTTCGCTGATGCAGTATTCTTCAACATCAAAACGCTCTTTGCCGTTGAACGTGATACCAATATCGTGTTCAAAAACTTCTTCCACATGATGTGGGCTACGTGGATTAATAGAAAGGCGATCTGGTAAAGCAGGTTTTGCGGTAGTGTCGTTCATGGTCATATTCTATATTGAATGAAGTATGCGCTATTGTAGGCAATACAAAGCTTTCGCTCAAGAGAGATAGTAGTAAATGTGTTTAAAAATGCACTAATTAATGAGTTGCGGATACAAATAAGATGGCGCTTGGAAAATATGTATAGAAGGGGATTTTGACGATATTTGACTAAAAATTATATAGATAAGTATATTAATGGGCTATTGCTAACCCATTAAATTGTGTAGCAGTTAGATGCTAACAATGTTCTCGGCTTGTGGGCCTTTTTGACCTTGAGTAACAGTAAACTGTACACGTTGGCCTTCAGCTAAAGTTTTAAAACCGTCGCCAGAGATCGCGCTGAAATGTGCGAACACGTCTGCGCCAGATTCTTGCTCGATAAAACCAAAACCTTTTGCTTCGTTAAACCATTTTACTGAACCAGTAGTTGTATTAGACATAATATGTATCCTAAAAAATTAATATAAGTGTGCCTGAAA
>NZ_JACJFB010000014.1:17728-133165 GCF_014164325.1 Pseudoalteromonas sp. SG43-4
CTTCGTTAAACCATTTTACTGAACCAGTAGTTGTATTAGACATAATATGTATCCTAAAAAATTAATATAAGTGTGCCTGAAAAGAGGCGATTGAGCCGGAAAAAATAGTTAACTTGAGGATATCGCGTGGGATTATTACTAAAACAACGGGGTACTAACAAATAAAACAAAACTTCTTTCAAACTAGTATTCAAAATGGGTTATTGCTAACCCATTTTAACGAAAGCAATTAGATGCTAACGATGTTTTCAGCTTGTGGACCTTTTTGACCTTGTGTAACAGTAAATTGTACACGTTGGCCTTCAGCTAGAGTTTTGAAACCGTCGCCAGAGATTGCGCTGAAATGTGCGAAAACATCAGGACCAGATTCTTGCTCGATGAAACCAAAACCTTTTGCTTCGTTGAAAAATTTAACTGTACCAGTTGTAGTTGTAGACATAATAGTATCCTAAGGATTAATAAAAGTGCGCCTTAAATTAGGCAATTTAACAGGAAGAAAACATACATTTAACTGAGGATAACGCGAAGGATTATTACTAAAACAACGTGGTACTTACAAATAAATAGGGTTTTCTGTCAACCCGATGCGAGGCAGGATAACAGTAAATTAAAGTATATACCAAGCCCTATTGTAAATTTATTTTAGAGTAAGTACTTTATTTGTTTGTTGTTTTTTTAACTAATTAGTTATGATTAAGATGATATTTTATACTTTTAAAATAAAGGTAAGCTTTGTTTAATCAATACGTTAAGCCTGTTTTTGTGCGTAGTTTTAAAGTAGGCAGAACACAGCTTTTAATTGGTTAAAACATGACCTAATTACCTACTAATTTTTTTTGAGATATACCCTAAATAATGTAATTCTTTAGCTCCAAATTACAAATCCAAGTATTAATAACGCAATCCAAAGTGTTTCAGCCACAATTAAAATAATGGGTTTCATACCTACTTCGGTTAGTTTTCCTAAATTAGTTTTCATACCTATGGCTGAAATAGCAGCAATTAAAAAGAACTGCGAAAGTTCGTTAGCGGTTTCAAGTACTATTGTAGGAACTGAAAAGCAGCTATTTATTACCATAAGTATTACAAAGCCAATTAAAAACCCAGGTACTTTAGGTAACTCTCCGTGTTTTTCTTTATTTGAGTGATTAATAACAACCATCATAATAAGCACAACGGGTAGTAGCATAGCAACACGCACAAGCTTAGTTAGGGTTGCTATATCGCCTGTCTCGGGTGATACCGAATAACCAGCACCCACTACCTGCGCTACATCGTGTATTGTGCCGCCTAAAAATACGCCTGCATTATGCGCGTCAAATTCAAGGTAATTAACCACAATAGGGTAGAGGATCATAGCTAGGGTCGACATGGCTGTTACGCCAATAACGGTTAATAGGGTATCGCGTTCTTTATGCTCGCTGTTTGGCATAATAGACGAGATAGCCAGCGCAGCAGACGCTCCACAAATAGCAACCGAGCCACCTGTTAGTGCACCAAAGCGTTTTTGTAAGCCAAATACGCGCGCTAGCACTACACCTAAAATAATAGTGGTAAATATGGCGCCCGCTAACATAAGTGCTGTTTGCCAACCCAGTGTTACTAAATCTCCCAGCGCTATGCGTGTGCCTAGCAGTACTATACCTACACGCAAAACCGTGGTGCCGGTAAAATCGATACCTTTGGCGCAAGGGCTATCGCTTTGATACAAAAATGAGACTGCCATACCCAGTAACAAAGCAAACAACATGGCTGGCGCGCCGTAATGCTCACTCAAAAATAAGGCGGCAAGGCCAGTCATTGCAGCAATGCTGGCACCTTGCCATAAAGGTGATATTTTACAGCTTAATTTACTGCTTAAGCGCTGCATTACGCTTTAGCTGCGGTAAGTGCTACTAATACTTGGCGCTTACGTTCACCTGTAAAAGGGCGACGACCATGCATAGCCATTTCGTTATCAACTAAAGCAACGTCACCGTCTTGCCATGCAAGATCAAAGGTAAATACTTTAGAAAGCTCAACAATTTTATCAAGTCCTGCTTTGGGTATTGCACTACCATCGCCAAAAGTAATGGCGATTGATGGGTTTTCGCGTACACCTTTCCAGCCCATGTAAGCGGCAATCAGTTGGTTATAAAAAACCTGTACGTTATTTTCAAGAGTTACTACCGCAGGCAGTACCGGTGTAACGGCTTTTAGTGAGCCGTCTTCAAGCCATTCCCACTCGTAACCAAGTTCGGTTAATTTATTATGTGCTTCGTCTTTGGTTTCTACACTTAGCGTACTTTTCCAGCTTCGACCTTGGCCTGATGTTGCATCGTCAGCGGCTGGCATATAGGTGGTATATTTTAGGCCTTTGTGTTCAAAATCATGGGCAAGTTTACTGTCGTATTCTTTTAATGCGCTAAATAACTTATCTGATCGGCAAAGAGGTGTTGCACCGCCTTTTTCTGCGGCCGATTTACAAAAGAAGAATAACTTACTTGGCGAAATAGGCGTTTGCGCCATTTCGTGATGTAAGTATATTTCTACATCTTTTGGCGCTTCGTTGGCTGTAAATACACGCTCGGTAAAATTAATACGTACCGCGTTAGACAGTGACTCTTTATAAGTAAAATTGTCGTAATCAAACCCTGCTGAAAAAGTATCAAAGGTTTCGGCGCTATTTACCGGGAAGCCACGAAACAGCACAGCACCTGAGCTGCGAAGCTTTGTAGCCAGTTCACTTTTATTCGCGCGAATGAAAGCTACCGCTTCTTCAACGGTGCTGGCGTTATTGTTATTAACCACAATGCACGGAAAAACCGAATCATCGAATGTTAATTGAGTTGGCACTGAGGCGTAGTTAATTTCGGTAGCTGACATTGTATGTTCCTAATCGTAAATTGGGTGAAAACGGTTAAAGGCAGCTTCACAAAAGTGCCCAGGGTCGTTAAATCGGCGATTACTGTTAAGCGCAGAAATTTGCGCCATTTCTTGCTCTGTTAATTCAAAATCAAACAGTGCGAGGTTTTCTTTCATGCGTTCAAGTTTTGAAGTTTTTGGAATAATGGCTGTGCCGCGTTGCACGCCCCAACGAAGAACTACTTGTGCTGGCGTTTTGCCATGATTGTGTGCAGCCGCTTTAACAACGCTTTGCTCAAGAACTGATTCAGTTTTATCAGCCATTTCTAGCTCAAGGTATGAAAGCGCACCCAGTGGTGAAAACGCAGTAACCGGAATATCGTACTGCTTAGCTAATCTTACTAATCGCTCTTGCGTTAAATAAGGGTGCGACTCAATTTGCAACATAGCGGGTTTGATATTTGCGTAGGTCATTAAATCGTGAAGCAGCGCGCTTGAGTAATTACATATCCCAATGCGTTTTGCTTTGTTGTTGTGTACTTGTTCTTCCATTGCTTGCCACGTTAAATATAGCGGCACTTTTGCCAGCTCCATTTGTGGATTTTGCGCGTCTGGGTTAACAAACCACTCTGGTGGATAGCGGGTTTCTATTGGCACAAATGTTTGCGCAATCGGAAAATGAATTAGGTATAAGTCTAGGTAATCTAGCTTTAAATCACTCAGTGTTTTATCAATCGCGAGGCCAACATGCTCTGGTGCATGAAAGGTATTCCACAGTTTTGATGTTACCCATAATTCTTCGCGAGTACATAAACCATCGTTTATTGCTTGGGCTATGCCATCGCCTACTTGTTCTTCGTTACCGTAGTCTGATGCGCAATCAAGATGGCGGTAACCTGCCTTAATGGCTTGGTATACCGTTTGCGCACAATCTTCTTGTGCTACTTTCCATAAACCGAACCCTACTGGAGGGATATTATTTAATGAACTCATTGGGAATTCCTGTTAAAAATGCATAATGACTTAGGTCTTGTATAAGACATAAGTTATTATACGAATCAAACAGTGTCAATACTGTGTTAACAGCAAAGTAGTAAATGGGTGGGTTAAAAAACCTACAGGCAGCAAAAAGGCAGCGTTTGCTGCCTTTAAAAAATATTTAATTATTATGCGCTAAAGTGAGTTTTTAGCACTAAACACGCTTTTAATTAATCAAGTTCAATTTGATAGTGGTAATGATCGCTACGGCATTTGCTTTGGCGGTATTCAATTAGCTTACCTTCGATTGATTCGGTAATTCGTGATACCAACAGCAGTGGGTCGCCAGCTTTAATAGCAAGCATTTTGGCATCATCAGCTGTAGCAAGTACAGCTTTAATACTGTCTTGGGTTTTGTGTACAGTTTGGTTAAATTTGGTTTGATAGTAATGGTACAATGTATGCGGAATATCACTACTTTGATGTATATCAGGAAAGTAGCTTTGCGGTAGGTATATAGTTTCGCTCATGCAAAATTCGTTATCAAGAATACGTCTACGAACAAGCTTGGTAACTTTGTCTTTTTTATTGAGTTGTAACGCTTCTATTACTTCAATTGGCGCTGCACAAAGCTCAACCGATAGCAGTTCAGCCTTTGGCAAATCAGCGCCTTTACCGTCGGCTTGTAACGGAAAAAACCTAAATAAGGCATCTTGCGCGGTATGCTCTGATACAAACGTACCAACGCCTTGGCGACGAGTCACTATTTTATTGTCGGTTAATAAATTAAGTGCTTTACGAACCGTACCTTGGCTTACGTTAAATTCTTCAGCAAGGCGAAATTCGCTTGGTAGTGCTTCGCCAGGTACCCAGCGTCTTTCAACAATGAGCTGTTTAATATAATCAGCCACTTGTAAGTAAAGCGGTTGAAAAGCCAAGCTTGGGCCACTTAATTTGTGATCAAACATAGAATTACTCATTATTATTTACCATTAAATTTAATCCACCTGTAGTTATATCATAGGTGAAACCTTTTACGCATATTTGCGCTAGCTCAATTAAACGTGAACTACCGCTGTAATGTTTTATAGGCGCAAAATATACATTATGCCTAAAAACAAATCGTTACACTACAATAGCTCACCCTTAGGAAATTAAAAGTGCTCAGTATTTCTTTTGAACTCATTTTGCTTATGGCGTTGTGCCTAAGCCTTGCCACTGTAATGCAAACTCTTAGCGGGTTTGGCTTTGGGTTGCTGGTGGTTGCAAGCTTTACGTTGCTTGATGTATTGCCACTTACGGCAACTACATTTTTAGTGAGTTTGCTAGGGTTAGTTAATTCAACAACCGTGGTCGTTAAAAACCGCAGTTCGGTAAAAGTACCCGAGCTAAAACTTATGTTATATACCGGTATACCGTTAATGCTGATAGGTTTTGTGCTACTTGAGTTTATGTCGTCGCATTTAACGCACTATTTAAACTTTATTTTAGGTGTAAGTATTCTGCTGTGCTGCGCTTTAATGCTGATTGGCCGCGATCGTGCTAATAAACAAAGCCGCCCTCGTTCGTTTTTAATAGCTGGAGGGGTGAGTGGATTACTTGGTGGGTTGTTTTCAACCTCAGGGCCGCCGCTTGTGTTTCAGTGTTATAAACAAAGTTGGTCTATTGAAGCTATTCGCAGTACGTTATTAGCGGTATTTACTATTGGCGGGTTAGTACGTGTAGGTATCGCTTTATTTGGTACTTTGCCGGGGCTCGACATTATGTTTTTAATTGCAGCGGCTATTCCCTTAGTGTTGTTAGTTACGCATTTTGCTCGTAAATTAACGCCTTACGTTGACGCTAAATGGATACGCATTATAGCTATTACGTTACTAGGACTGAGCGGCGTATCGCTGGTGGCTACATCGGCACCTGGCATTTTTTAAAAAATGCGATGTAAATAATTCATCTTGAGTTTATTTACGTTGACATGGGGATTACAATTATTTAACTTGTGTCTTATACAAGACTAATAATTGGTTAAGGAACTCCCATGAATGCATTTGAATTACGTGAGCCAGACTGGAACGCAATAGAGCCAGCATGCTTAACCGCACAGCCAAAGTTACAAGGCAATGTGCTGGTTTTGCCCACTCAGTTTGGTGATATTAGCGTAACGATAAGCCAGTTTGGTTTACGTTTAAATGCAGGCACCACGCATGACGAGCAGTTTAAAATATTAACCACAACCCCATCAGAATACCCCCTCACACTTAGCAAAAACAATAATGATTACAGCGTAAGTGGTGGCGAATACCGCCTAGAATTTTACAGCGACCCTTTTCATTTCAAACTTTATAAAAACGATGAGCTAGTGCAGCAATCAGCAACCGATGGCCACTTTGTACGCCAGCATCGTTTACCGCCACTGGCTAAAACTGATAACGGCTGGATATTAAGCTTAGAGCTTAACTACGATGAGGCCGTGTATGGTCTTGGCGAAAAATGGGGAAAGCTTGATAAACGCGGCCAACTTATTCGTTCATACAACCACGATGCGCTAGGCGTTAACGCCGAAAAGTCTTATAAAAACACACCGTATGCATGGAGCCCAGAAGGGTGGAACTTATTTGTACATACACCTGCACCGGTAACTCATGGCGTAGGTTACGCACTGTGGTCGCAACGCGCATATGTATGTTTAGTTGAAGATGACGCGCTAGATGTATTTTTATATCAAGAACAAACACCTGCTCAAAGCATTAACCGTTACTGTGAACTAACAGGTTTTACACCGGTGCCACCGCAGTGGAGCTTTGGTGTTATTTTATCAAAAGCGTATTACAAAGATGCTGACGAATTACTGAGTGTTGCCCGCGAAGTACGTGCTAAAAATATGCCGTGCGACGTAATTACTCTTGATGGCCGCGCATGGCAAGACACCGACACCCGCTTTGCATTTGAATGGGATCCAACACGCTACGCCGACCCAAAACCAGTGCTTGATGAACTAAAAGCGATGGATTTTAAAATTTGCGTATGGGAATACCCGATGATCTCGGTAAATAACCCATTATTTGCTAAAGCGGCCGAAAATGGCTGGCTTATAAAAGATAAACGCACCGGTAAAGCGTATCAATACGAGTGGGATTTAAGCCCATTTGGCGAAGTACTTACACCACTACCAGAGTCGGGTATTTTAGATTTTACTCACCCCGACGCTTACGAATACTGGCTCGAATCGCACAAGCCATTGTTTGAGCTTGGCGTAGATATGATAAAAGCAGACTTTGGCGAACAGCTAGAAGACGAAAACATGGTATCGCACAGTGGCGACAGCGGCATAAGATTACACAACGTTTACAGCATGTTGTATAACCGCTGCGTTTTTGAGGCCGCCGAAAAATACTGTAAAACAGGGCCATTTTTGTTTAGCCGTTCAGCATGGACTGGCAGCCAACGTTTTCCTGCACAGTGGGGCGGCGACCCGCAAGCCGATTGGCAGGGTTTAGCGGCAAGCATTCGTGGCAGTTTAGCGTGGGGTATGTCGGGTGGGCCACTTTTTGCAACCGACATTGGTGGTTTTTACAAAGACACCCGCGACGCAGAGCTTTACGTGCGCTGGGCACAAGCTTCAGTATTTAGCGCACATATGCGCTTACACGGTATTGGTCCTCGCGAACCGTGGTCTTACACCGAGCAAGCAAGTGATGCGGTATTTGCAGCTCTTAAATTACGCTACCAGTTAATTCCGTACTTACAAACATGTGCAGAGCAAGCGCAGCAAACAGGCTTGCCGGTTCAGCGTGCCATGGCATTGGCATTTCCTGATGATGTACTGGCGCATAGTTTTGATCAGCAATTTATGTGCGGTGAAAAATTACTGGTTGTGCCGTGTGTAGTACCAAACGGTAAAATTAAGTTTTATTTACCACAAGGCAACTGGATTCGCTTTCCTGATAAACAATCTTACGAAGGGAGTAAGTACTACGAGCACACACTCGCACTTGAAGAGATGGCAGTATTTGTACGCGAAGGCGACAGCCTAATGCTTGGCCCAGAGGTTCAACACACAGAGCAAGACATGAGCCAATTAACAGCATGGCCTAAATAAAACTCGGCTTAATAAAACACACACAACACACACAATAATAAAGATATTAGCTTACTTTTTACCGAGTAAAGTAAGCTAAAAGGGGCGCAAGATGGAAGGTATGAACATTACCATGACACTGCTATCGTGCTTGGCGTTTATGGCGCTGGTGGGATATATCTCGTACCAAAAAACCAAAGGGGAAGTTAACACCCAAGATGGCTACTTTTTAGCGGGTCGTGGGTTAACGGGTACGTTTATAGCAGGGTCGATGATCCTCACAAATTTATCAGCAGAGCAACTAATTGGCCTTAATGGCTCAGCCTATGGTTACAACCTAAGCTCAATGGCTTGGGAAGTAACCGCGGGAGTATCAACCATCATTATGGCGTTGATCTTTTTGCCTCGTTATTTAGCGGGGGCGTTTTCTACCTTGCCTGAATTTTTACGAGATCGTTTTGATGATACCGTACGCCGCATGACGGTGATCTTATTTATGGTAGGGTATTGTTTTATAACGATCCCTTCTGTTTTGTACTCAGGATCAATTGCCGTACTTAGACTTTTTGATGTACCCACCTTATTAAATATGAGCTACCAATCAAGCCTAATTGTGACCATTATTACAGTGGGCTCAGTTGGGGCTATTTATGCTGTATTTGGTGGTTTAAAGGCGGTTGCGGTCTCAGATACCATTAATGGTGTTGGGTTACTTATCATTGGTATTTTAGTACCAACACTGGGCTTAATTGCATTGGGTGATGGTAGTTTTTCAGAAGGGTTAAGCACCCTAGTAAACACCGACACAGAAAAGCTCAATGCTATTGGTAGTAGCGATGATCCCGTGCCATTTGGCACTATTTTTACAGGGATGATCTTAGCTAATTTGTTTTATTGGGGCACTAATCAGTATGTGATCCAGCGTACATTGGGCGCTAAAAACTTAGTTGAAGGTCAAAAAGGGGTGTTGTTTTCAGGGTACTTTAAAGTGCTAGTACCGTTTATGATGATGATCCCTGGCGTTATTGCTTACCATCTTTATAAACACGAAAGCCTGCCAACTATCGATTTAGCTTACCCACATTTGGTAAAAGAAGTGCTTCCACAGTATTTATCTGGTTTCTTTTTGGCCGTATTGCTAGGTGCTGTATTTAGCTCATTTAATTCATTGCTCAACAGCGCGGCGACCTTATTTTGCTTAGATGTTTATAAGCCAATGAAAAAAAATAAGGTAACAGACAGCCAACTTATAAAAGTAGCCAAAATTACCAGTATTGTTATTGCCATATTGTCGTTTATAACTGCGCCATTATTGATGTTTGCGCCTGAAGGTTTATGGCACATTATTCGTGTGTTTACAGGCTTTTACAATATTCCGGTCATCACAATTGTATTGGTAGGTTTGTTTACTCGAAAAGTGCCTGCACTAGGCGCTAAAGTCGCGATTATATTCCATATTATTGCCTACACCTTGCTTAAATTTGTGTGGGATGTAGACATTAACTTTATTCATATTTACGCCATTTTGTTCTTAATTGAATTGGCGATAATGCTGGGTATTGGTTACTACAAACCACTTAAAACACCATGGCAATTTACACGCAAAGCTGAGGTAGACCTTAACCCTTGGAAATACGCATTACCTTGCGCAATTGTATTAGTAAGCTTGATTGTTAGCTTATATATATTATTTTCGCCACTCGGATTGGTTGGTGGAACCAGTGTGTACTTTGTACCAAGTTTAGCTGCTGTATGGTCTACAGCCTTAGTGCTTAGCTGGTGGAGTGTACGTCGTTGGCAGGTTAGTTACGAAAATAGCTTAGCGCGTATTGGTGCTAAAAATGCCGCATAACCTGCGGCTATATTCTGTATACCAAACTTAAATCACATTTAATTCACATAATGTTTGCATTAGTAAGATAGTTTGTTTAAATTTAAAGCTCTTATATAAGATACAAGAGCTTTAAGGGAAGTACCACACACTGACACCGCTTTATTAGCAACACACACAATTGCTAGCGCGGTACCACACAGCACACACGCACAATATGGAGAATGACATGAGAGCTAAAAAGTCCGTCTTAAGCTTGGCAGTCACGTTAGCAATGACAACCGGTTTAGCGCTTAGCGCGCAGGTACATGCGCAGCAAGAGCAAACCGAACAAGAACAACAAAAAACAGAAACAGCTAAAAACGATACGTTTGAAAAAATAGTCGTTACTTCACAAAAAAGAACGCAAAGTTTAAACGAAGTACCTGTTGCGGTATCGGTACTTAATAGCGATCAAATTAATTCAGCTTTTGCTAATAACATGGAAGGCTTACAGTCACTTGTTCCTTCGGTTAGCTTTAGAAAAGGTACCACAACCCGTAACTCAGCACTAACAGTGCGCGGTATTGGTACTATTTCATTTAGTATTGCTGCCGAGCCAAGTGTAGCAACTGTTGTTGATGGCGTGGTGCTTGGCCGCTCGGGTCAAGCATTTGCCGATTTATACGACGTAGACCGCATTGAAGTATTACGCGGGCCACAAGGTACATTGTTTGGTAAAAACGCCTCAGCAGGTGTGGTAAACATAACAACAAAAGATCCCTCGTACGACACAACAGGCAGCGTAGAAACCTCGTTTTATCAAGATAACGAATACCGTTTTAAGGGCGTTATAAGCGGCGGTTTAACCGATGACCTAGCGGCAAGCCTAACGGTATTTAAAGGTAAATTTGACGGTTACATTGATAACGTTTACAACAACGAAAAAGTAAACGGTTACGACCGTGAAGGTGCACGTGCTGTATTTAAATACGAGCCAGAGGATGACTTAAGCGTAAAATTTATTGCTGAATTTTATAACGCTGACGATGATTGTTGTGCCGACTTAGAAGCACTACCAAGTGGCCGTAATCCAGATTCAAAATCAGTACCAAACAGTAACGGTATAGTTGATGGCGTAGCCGATATTGATTTAGACCAACGCAGCGTTGATCACGATTACGAGTCGCGCACAATTGACGAACATAGCGCGTTTTCGGTACAGGTTGATAAAACAATTGGTGACTATACGTATACTTCAATTACAGCGCAGCGTTCGTGGGATAACACAGAGTACCGTGAAGGCGACTTTACCTCTATTGCTGGCGACAGCAGCGAGCCGGTATTTGACGCGCCGTTTCAATTACACGATTTAGGTGCACAGCAATGGGATCAGTTTTCGCAAGAATTTAGAGTTACGTCAAACCTAGCTGGGCCATTTAACTATGTTGCTGGCTTATTTTATTGGAACATGGATTCACAACGTAACTTTACTCGTGATGCTAGTTGTCAAAATAATGGTGGCCAGCTTGATAGCGCAATGGCTTTTTACGCGCAAAATAACTTATCGGGCGCTGAGCTTGATACAGCGCTTGCTGATTTAGAAGGTTACACACAAGGCCTAGGTGTTAGCTGTAACGCAAACGATATTGTATCGGCCACTGCTTTTATGAGCACCGAATTTAATAACTGGGCCGCTTTTGCCGATGGTACTTACGATTTATCTGAAGATTTACGCGTATTATTTGGTATTCGTTACACCGACGATGAAGTGTCTTACACGCATCGCCGTGTAAGTAATGATGTGTATGGCCGCACCGGTGTAGGCGTGCGCCCAGCAACACTTAATACAGATGATGAAGGCAAAGCCGAAGAAACCAACGTATCGGGTCGTTTAGGTATGCAATACGATTTAGGCGATGGTCAAATGGTATACGGTACTTACTCGCAAGGTTACAAAGGCCCTGGTTTTAATATTTATTATAACTTTAACCCAGACACCGACAGCCGCGAAATAGCACCTGAAGAGTCTGACGCTTATGAAATAGGCTACAAATACGCAAGCCGCGAATTTGTATTTAACATGGCGCTTTTCAGAACCGAAATTGAAGGCTTTCAAGCTAACAACTTTGACTGTTCAGACGGCACTTGTATTACGCGCTTAACCAATGCGGGTGATGTAAGTACGCAAGGTGTTGAAGTTGACTTTATGTGGGCTGCAACAGAGTCGCTAACGCTTACCGGTGGTGTTGCTTATATTAAAGCTGAAATTGACGAGTTTAATTGTCCGGCAGAGGTAGCCGCAGGTTCATGTACTGACCGCTCAGGTTTAGATGTACCATTTTCGCCAGATTTAAAATACTCACTAACGGCTGACTACTTTATTGAAACCGACCATGGCTTTAACGTACATATAAATGGCTCTTACATTTACACCGACGAACAATACTCAGACCTACCAGACAACGTAGGCGAATTTAACCCAGCCGCTTTGTTACCAGATTACGGTATTTTAAATGCAAGTGTGGGTTTATCGTTTAAAGATGACGCGTTTAGAGTGTCGCTTATTGCTAAAAACTTAACCGACGAAAGCTACGTAACTACCTACAGTGGCGATAACTTCCGTTACCAAATCCCACGTGATGCAGAGCGCTACTTTGGGGTATCGTTTAAAGCACGTTTTTAATATTTAAATAATTCTCTTAATAATTTCCCTACAAGCGCAACGTTTTGCACGTTGCGTTTTTTTTGTGACTTATCTTTGTAATAGTTTAGTCATTTTACTTTCATTAAAATTACCTTTATCAGTCACATCTGTTTTCTATAGTGCAGCGGTTGATCTTTTTTGTGTTTACACATTTCAAAAAAATAACCACTAAACAATGGGAATTACGGATGAAAATTAAAAAAGTCGCTGCGGCAATCGCGCTAACGTTTA
This sequence comes from Pseudoalteromonas sp. SG43-4, assembly GCF_014164325.1. Taxonomy (NCBI): domain Bacteria; kingdom Pseudomonadati; phylum Pseudomonadota; class Gammaproteobacteria; order Alteromonadales; family Pseudoalteromonadaceae; genus Pseudoalteromonas; species Pseudoalteromonas sp. SG43-4. The sequence goes on from NZ_JACJFB010000014.1 coordinate 30,374, forward strand.
CGTTTAGCGCAGTGAGCCATGCTGATGTACTACCGCAAAGCCAAACAGACAGCAGCTGGTATAGCGCTGCGCAAACTAAACTAACAACAAAAACAGCACAAGCGCAGGCTACACAAGCCACTAAAGCTAAAAACGTTATTTTATTTGTGGGCGATGGTATGGGTATATCTACTCTTACTGCCGCACGCATTTTGCAAGGGCAGCGTAATAACCAATCTGGCGAAGAAGGTTATTTAAGCTTTGAAGAGTTCCCATACTCTGCACAAGTTAAAACGTATAACGTAGATGCTCAAACGCCCGATTCAGCAGGCACGATGACGGCTATTATTTCGGGTGTAAAAACCGATGTGGGCGTTATTGGTGTAGATGAAGATATTGAACGCGGCGTGTGTTCAACAGTAGCAGGTAATGAGCTAATTACCGCGACCGAATTAGCTGAAATTAAAGGGCTATCTACCGGTATTATTTCTACAGCACGTATTACTCATGCAACTCCTGCTGCAACGTATGCTAAATCGGCTGACCGTAACTGGGAAGACGTATCAGATATGCCAGAAGATGCCGTAACGGGTGGCTGTGAAGACATTGCATCGCAACTGGTTAACTTTGAAAAAAACCTAGAAGCACGATTTGTAGGGACCGACGTAGACGGTCTTGATTTTGTAATGGGTGGCGGTCGTCGTCACTTTTTACCAAAAGACGAAACAGCTAACTCAACAGACGCAGTAAGCGCTATAGAAGGCGACCGTACTGACGAGCGCAACTTAGTAACTGAGTGGCAAACACAATACCCAGATGCTACGTACGTGATGGATCAAACAGGCTTTGATTCAATTGCAGATGACGCTACTAAAGTATTTGGTTTATTTAACGAATCCCACATGCAATACGAAGCTGACCGCGCAAACGATGTAGCGGGCGAGCCTTCGCTTACCGATATGACTACTAAAGCAATTGAAGTGCTTGGTAAAAACGATAACGGATTTTTCTTAACGGTTGAGTCGGGTCGAATTGACCACGCGCACCATGCGGGTAATGCATACAACGCGCTTAACGACACCATTGAGTTTGCTAAAGCCGTGCAAGCAGCGGTAGATAACACCAATCCAGAAGAAACCCTTATTTTAGTAACCGCCGATCACAGCCATGTATTTACTATTGCAGGCTACCCTAAGCGTGGTAATCCAATTTTGGGTCAAGTAGTTGCAGTAGGCGAAACTACACCAAGCCTAGCTGCCGACGATATGCCGTACACCACAGTAGGTTACGCAAATGGTTTAGGTTTTAGAAACTTGGGCAGTGAGACTGATGCGGATGCAAGTTACACAAGTGCTGCTGTTGCAGGGCGTGTTGAGCTAAATGGCGTTGATACAACGACCCCAGGTTTTCACCAAGAAGCAACTGTACCAATGGGCTCAGAAACACACGCGGGTGAAGATATTTCACTGCATGCAAAAGGTCCAGGTGCTCAGCTAGCACAAGGCGTAATTGAACAAAACGTAGTGTTTCATCTAATTAATCAAGCTCTTGAACTAACTCAGCAATAATGGCGGCTAACATGAACAAATTAACGGTACTTTCTTTGGCAGTAATGGTCGCGCTAGCAGGTTGCTCGAGTGACGATAACAAAAATGAAAATAATATTATCGCAGTAGATAACGCTATTGCAGTGGGCTCTGAGCAGTGCATTAATGGCGGTGTAGAGACTCAAGTAGGCGCAGATACCAATAATAACGACGTGCTAGACAGCGACGAAGTTAACTCAACTAATTTAGTGTGTAATGCACCTGCAACGTCGCTCACAAACGAGCAATTAGCCTCGCTTACTAGTAATGCATGGTTTAGTGAAGCACAAACAAAATTAGGTGCTGCACAAACAGCCAGTAGCAACATTGTTACTGAATCAGGCAAAGCTAAAAACGTTATTTTATTTGTGGGCGATGGTATGGGTATTTCTACCATAACCGCAGCACGTATTTTAGCGGGTCAGTTAGAGGGCGAAATGGGTGAAGAGCACCAGTTAAGCTTTGAAACTATGCCTTTTTCGGGCTTTGTAAAAACATACAACGTAGATGCGCAAACGCCAGATTCGGCAGGCACTATGACCGCAATGGCATCGGGTGTTAAAACCGACGCGGGCGTTTTAGGTATCGATGAAGCGGTTGAACGTGGTAATTGTGCATCAGGCAAAGGGCACGAACTTGTTACCTCGTTAGAGCTTGCTGAAATTGCAGGCAAAGCAACAGGAATTATTTCTACAGCGCGTATTACTCACGCAACACCAGCTGCAACGTATGCTAAATCGGCAGAGCGTAACTGGGAAGATATCTCCGATATGCCTGAGTCAGAAACCGCGTGTGAAGATATTGCATCGCAACTAGTTAACTTTGAAACCAACCTAGAAGCACGCTTTAGTGGTGTTGATGTAGACGGTATTGACGTAGTAATGGGCGGCGGTCGTCGTCACTTTTTACCAAAAGATGCCACGTTTAATTCAGCCGATGCAGTAAGTGCAGTTGAAGGGGATAGAACCGATAACCGCGACTTAACTGCAGAGTGGAAAACGCAATATCCAAATGGTACTTACGTAATGGATCAAACCGGTTTTGATGCAATAAGTGACGACGCCACTAAAGTGTTTGGCTTATTTAACGAGTCCCACATGCAGTACGAAGCTGACCGCGCAAACGATGTTGCAGGCGAACCTTCGCTTTCACAAATGACCGAAAAAGCAATAAACGTACTTGATAACAACGAGCAAGGTTTTTTCTTAACGGTTGAGTCGGGTCGAATTGACCACGCGCACCATGCGGGTAATGCTTATAACGCGTTAAACGACACTATTGAGCTTGCTAAAGCCGTTAAAGTGGCGATGGAAAACACCAACCCAGAAGAAACACTCATTGTTGTAACTGCCGATCACAGCCATGTATTTACCATTGCCGGCTACCCTAAACGCGGTAACCCAATTTTAGGTAAAGTAGTTGCAGTAGGCGAAACTGAGCCAAGCCTCGCCGCCGATGATATGCCTTATACAACTGTTGGCTACACTAATGGTTTAGGCTACAGAGATTTAGGCGATGAAACCAATGCCGATGCATCTTACTTAGCCGCACCGGTAACAGGGCGTGTTGATTTAAGCGATGTTGATACAACAACACCGGGTTTTCACCAAGAGTCGTTAGTACCACTTGGCTCAGAAACACATGCCGGTGAAGATGTTGGCGTTTATGCAATGGGACCAGGTGCACACTTGGTAACAGGCACAAACGAGCAAAGCTTTTTATTCCATGTAATGGACTTTGCAGCTGACTTTGTAAAAACAGCAGACGCAAAACTAGCGCAATAAATACCGGCTAGTTATAAATTTAGTTAAATATATCTAAATAAAAAACCCCGCATACTGTGCGGGGTTTTTGTCATTAAACTGACATTTATAATCGTTATGTTATTGCCATAAACTTGAAATATAAATAAGAGATAGCTAAATGAAAAAAGCGTTATTAATAATTGCCACGCTTGTAAGTACAAGTAGCTTTGCCTCGCAATGTGATATTGATGCCAAGCATTTAAAAGCGGATTATAAAATTACCAACAGCCATAAAGCGCAGCAAAGTAGCGAGTCACTTACCCTTTGGCGAAACAATCAGCAAGTAGCGCACCAAAGTGAAGTAATAACCGAGCTTTGGCAGCACTTAGCCAATAATCAAATACGACCAATACGTTACTTTAATGCCCAGCAACGCGGCATTGAATATCAACCATCTGAAGTACGCGGCGTACAAAATTGGAGTGCTAAAAGTCAGCTGGTGGATAACCACCTAATCGAAAAAATGACCCTAGTAAGCACACAAGGCACAGGCTGCGATGAAGTAAAAAACTATACACTGAGCGAAAATGGCAACGACTTTAACCTTGCCTTTATTACGCATTCAAAATTAGTTAAAACATTTAGTATTAGTAATAAAAAAAGCCAAACAAGTACATTGCTAAGCCTTAATAATGTAAACACTAATGAGCCATTAATTAGTGCTCAATTTGCACAGTGGGATCGCTTTCAAACCACCGATTACGCCGACATTGGCGATAACGAAGGCGACCCATTTTTAGCTAAAATGATAAACCTTGGTTTTATTGAGCACGGCGCAACTGGCTTTTATAACCAGCAGGGCGAGGCTATTCAAGGCGGGCATCACCACTAGGTTTTAGCGTTTTTAAATGTAGTAGCTCATAGCTGAAAGAATGACTGGCTATGAGCTACAAGTAGCACTGAAAGAGCTTCCCTAAATTCCTGCCACAGATATAACCTAATCAAATACCTTTTTTCGTATTTTCAAAGTTAACATATCGGCGGAGGTTCTTTTTTGATAAAACAGACGTTACTTAATATCGGTACGCGACCAAGATTTACAGCCTCTTCGTAATAAAAAATAAAGCTAGAGTCTCATTCATTAATGATATTAGCTTAAGTTAATGGCTCTTTGCTTCTTTAAAAGGACGATATAATGAAAACTAATCCTATATAAAGAGGCTAATTAGTTATGGAAAAGTTGATTATGAAACTACTAAGCGTAGTGAGAGTTGAGAATGTTTCAACGGTTACTGTTTGTATTTGTCTTGTTTTATTAGTGTTTAAATTAGGGTGAAGAAATGGATATTGATGAGTTGACTGAGTTAGTTCAAGGGAAAGTGTTTTTTGCAGGCGCTTATAAAAATACACCTTGAAGATGTAGTGGAAGTGAGAGAAATTTTAAAAGCTTCTTATAAACATAATGAGTTTCCATACTACGCAAAGCTTGAACATAGCTGGAATATGCTAGAGAAAACTCATTATATAATGTAATTGAGTGTGAACAAGTAGAAAGTAATCTATTAAATAGCTTTTTATACTTCATAGAACCTGGGTTTTATCCACCCCCTGAGTTATTAATTATTGTCGCAAGTTGTTTTCGAGCTCATATGATTAGCGGAGGGAAAACTAATTTATCTGAAGATTTCTTCGGGAAAAATAATCAGTTTGAGCATTGTATAAACGTGTCTAAGATTACTAAGTATATGGATTTTGAATTAAAATGGGTTACAGATAAGAAGGAATCATTGAAGGTCGTTGCGGAACAATACTTACTAGAATGCTCAGAAAAAAATAATAACACATTCGGTGAAAATACTGATGTTGAAAGCTTCTTAAGAGGTTATCGTCGTTGGAAAGAGGATTTAAAAAAACAAAAATATTAGTAAAAGTTATTTAGGAATTGAATGTTCGTCGCAGTGACAGCTATAGGCATAATAGAGTGTTTAGCAATCAAACCTCAAGTTTATGTGCTGCCAGCTATTGCCAACAGCACAACTATAAAAGCCTTAAACTACTCCAAATGAGCATCATCAGGCTTTTTAGGTTTACTCGTTACTTCTGTTAAGCCGTTTTCGCAATCGCCGCTGTCGCAGGTATTTAAATCGCTTTGTGCTTGTTTATCTTGTTGCAGCACTTGTTTTAAATCTTCCATGCGTTGGCGCACTGCTACACCGTAGCTGGCGTCGTCTCCCCATAACGCAGCAAGTTGCAGTACTGCAGCGCGGTCGTGGTCTCTAAACAGCTTACCAGCACGCTCTGCATCTTGCTTAGTGTTACCTAGTAACTCGAGTGCTTCTACGGCAAGGTTAATAGCTGAGTCGACTGTTTCGCGGTTAAACGCATCTACTTTTAAATTAAGTAACTGATACGCATGGCGGCGGTCGATTGCGCGAGCAACTATTTTAAGCTGCGGGTAGTTTTTATGAGCGAGCTTAATTATCTCAATAGTTTTATCGGGGTTATCAATTGCAATTACCAGCATTTGCGCGGTGTGCGCGCCTGCGGCTTCAAGGAGTTCTTGGCGTGCTGCATCGCCATAAAATACAGTATTGCCAAAACGGCGTAGTAATTCTATTTGGCTAGGGCTGTGATCAAGTACGGTAATTTCGTAGCCTTGCGCGTGCAGTAAACGCCCCATAATTTGGCCAAAACGTCCGTAGCCCGCAATAATTACGTGCTTAGCGGTGCTAATTTGCTCTGGCTTATCAAACTCAGGCAGAGCACTGCTGCTGCGTTTTTGTATTTGCTCATAAACCATAAGTAGTAACGGCGCTATTAGCATTGATACCGCCACAACTAAGGTAACAAGGCTGGTTTGCTCGGGCGTTAAAATACTTAAGGTGGTGGTTACGCTTAAAAGTACAAAGGCAAACTCACCCCCTTGGGCAAGGGCTAGGGCAAATAATAATTGCTGTTTGCTGTTAATTTTAAAGGTAACGGCAAGGGCAAATAAAATGCAGGCTTTAACTACAATAAGTAAAACCACTAAGGCAATAACGGTACTAAACTCGTTAAATAGCAGTTCAAAGTTAATTGATGCGCCAACAGTTATAAAAAACAACCCTAAAAGTAAGCCTTTAAAGGGTTCTATATCGGCTTCTAATTCGTGTCTAAATTCGCTCTCGGCAAGTACAACGCCTGCTAAAAAAGTTCCCAATGCAGGCGATAAACCAATACTTTGCATAACCAGTGCAATAGCGACCACTAAAAACAGTGCAAAAATAGTAAATATTTCACGCATGTGCGTTTGGGCAATGTATCTAAATAACGGGGCCGATACATATTTACCGCCGGCAATAATAGCGGCAATAACCGCAACCGATACACATACTTGTTGCCATACAGGCCAGCTTGCAATAATTGAATCGCTGATTTCTTTTGTGTTAGTTTGCGGGGCAAATGCAAGCAGTGGCAATAGGGCTAAAATAGGAATAATTGCGATGTCTTGAAACAGCAATACCGAAAAAGCGTTTTGTCCGGCTTCTTGCTTTAGCCAGCCTTTTTCTTCAAGGCTCTGCAGCACAATAGCAGTAGAGGAGAGCGCCAGCATTAAACCAATGGCGAGTGCGGTTTGCCAATGCATGGCAAAAAACCAATAACAAAATGCAAAAATTGCCGCTGCCGTTAACACAACTTGCAAGCCGCCAAGCCCTAAAATAGAGTGGCGTAATGTCCATAAACGCGAAGGTTGTAGCTCAAGGCCCACTAAAAACAGCATCATTACTACGCCAAATTCAGCGAAGTGCATTACATCGGTTTGATCGCCCACAACACCCAGCGCATAAGGGCCAATGAGTATTCCGGCAATTAAATAACCTAATACTGAGCCAAGTCCGACTCGTTTTGCAATAGGCACAGCTACAATGGCTGCTGCTAAGTAAATTAAAGCAATTTCTAACACGCGTTTATCCTAATAACATCAAGGCTTTTAGAATGGCTTAGCTGCTTATAAAATACAATGGATTATATGGCTCAAAGTTGCTTATTTATCAGTAGTTATAACACTAATGGTTATAACTACTGGGCTAAGAATAGCACTTTATGTTGAAGGGCTTATTTGGGGGACTAAATATTACAAATACTTATAATTGCTGAGCTTGGTTGGCCTGAATCAGAATGGTAAATAGTAATGTTTGAGCTGATTGTATTTTCAACGTTTGTTTCAATTGCTGTTACTTCAAATTCGGCAGATGCAGGTAGGTCGATGTCTAATTCGCTATCGAGGTAAGTACTTCCGCTTTTTTGCAAAGTAAGTGGTTTTGTTTGATCAAAGCTAAATTGAAAGCTATCTGACGCTAAAAGTGTATCTACCATGTTAAAGCGTAGGTTAACTGTGTCGGGGCCTGAAAACTCAGCACACAAAAATACCGAAACCTCAACAGCTTGTAAAACGGGCATGCTATTTTGGCCTATATCCACAGTAAAGTTGCTTTGCGTAATTGCTACAGAGTTGTATTCCCCAGTTGCTAGCCTTTGATCTGCTGTTTTTATCGTTATTTTTTCACCTTGCGCTAAATTAACCTCTTCATCAAAAAAGCCATTTGTATTGGTGCTGTACTGCTGTCCATTAATTGTTAGCTGTGCATTGCTTATAGCCGCTTTTTGCACATTAGTGAGTTGTCCTTTAATACGACCGGTAAGTAGGGCAGAGTTAGTTACTGTAATTGAGAATTGCACACTTTTTGAAAATCCATCAGCATCAGTTGCTATAACGGTTAGCGTGTAACTACCTGTCATATCGGCGATAAATTCGGTAATACTTTGGTTTATATTGCTTAAGCTGGTGCTCGAGCCTGAAGGCGCTGATAGCGTCCAAGCGTAATCGAGAGAGGTTCCTTCTGGGTCGTAACTTTGGCTTACATCAAATTTAACTGCATTGCCCACTACATCGTAGCGTGATTGCTCCCCCGTGAAGCTAATTACTGGCAATGCGTTTTGTATTACATCAATTGTTAGGGTTTTTGTGTCAGAGAACTGCACGCCATCGTTAGTGCGTAACGAAATAACCACTTGTCCCCCTACTGATGCACTAAACGTTGGTTTTGATATTGTATTACTGCTAAGCGTTGCTTGGCTTTGCGACGAAATGATTTCCCATTGGTAGCTTAGTGGCTGGCCCTCTGGATCGTAACTAGTTGAGGCATCAAGTAAAACCTGTTCATCAACCGTTATGGAGGTTTCATAAGTTACCAAAGTAATAGGCTTTTTATTGCTACTGGCGTGCAGTACTGAGGTTGCTTGGTTTGAGCTTAATTGCCCATCAGACACTGTAAGCACTACAACGTAGTCGCCTTCTTTATCGGCAACAATAGAGGGCGTTGCAGATGTGTTGTTAGTGAGTTGCGATGCACTATTTACAGGCTTGGCTTGTAACTGCCAGTTATAACTCAGCGTATCTCCGTCTGGGTCGCTACATTGTTGGCACTGCAAAGTGGTTGATTCGTTTAACGTAATATCACGTTCGGATTCAAGTGTTGCAACGGGGACTTTATTACTTGTGGTAACAGTTAAAGTAACTGATGCGGTATCACTTTCGCTTTGTTGATCGGTAACGGTGAGTGAAAGCGAGTAATCTCCAGCTGTTGACGCTGAAAATCCAGCGGTATGATTTTGTATGTTTGAAAGAGCCGGCGTGCTGCCCTCGGGTTTTGATGTAATTGCCCACGCATAACTAAGCGTATCGTTTTTATCGGGATCAGTACTTTGGTTACCATAAAGCGTAACAACTTCATTTGGGGCAATTGTTTTATTTTCTACGTTAATAACCGCTTGTGGCGATGAGTTAGAATTAAGCGATTCACTTTTGATGAGCACGACAGTGCTTGCCGTATCACCTTGTGAATTAGTAACGGTAAGCTCAACCTTAAACTCGCCTATTTCGTCTGCAACAAACTGGCTTTTAACTTGAGTCGCATTTTCAAGCGTTGCATTACTTGCTACGGGCTTGGTAATAAATTGCCATTTGTATTGATTAATGGCGCCGCTGGTTGTGCTACTTTGCGCGCCATTTAAAAGCACAACATCCCCTTGCTTAACGGTTTGTGTGCTACCTGCGTTAGCAATTAGTTGGGTATTTGCAGTAACGGTGAGTTGTTTTTGTGCAGGTGTGCTTGAAAGCTTGCCGTCACTCACGGTTAATACTAATTGGTACTCTTGTGCTTCAGATACTGAAAACTCAACGGTACTTTCATTATTAACCGTAATCGGTATTTCTACTTGTTCGTTTTTGCTGACTAATTGCCATTGATAGGTGAGTGCATCGCCATCGGGGTCGCTACTTTGTGCTGCGCTAAACACGAGGGTAGTATTTACTTTAAACTCCGATTGCTCGGTGGTAATAACCGCAATAGGCTTTGTATTAGTGCTGAGCGGTTTAGTTACTGTTTTGGAGTCTGAACCTCCAGAGCCACATGCAACAAGCGTGAATAGAGTCGTGATTAGAATTAAGAGTTTCCATTTCATAATATTAATATCCTTTTAATAAAGTCGAATACTAATATGTACCTAAATTAGCTATAAAGCAAAAAAATAAATCAAATAAGTAAATTTTCATTATTTTAGGAAATAGTTAACGTGAAACAGTGCTGCTTTTAAATAATTTATACTTTGAGGGAAGTGCCTTATGCCCAGATTGATAGGGCATAAAGTATATTAAATGGCAGTTGAATAACGCTTAAATAAAGTTAGTCAGCTACTTTTACTGAACCGCTAATATTATCGATACTTACATCGCCAGAGCCCGACTCTGTAATAGTCAGCCCCTTTGCATGGTTAACGCGAATATCACCCGAACCGTCTTCAATTGTTACGTTTGAGCCAATATGCTCAATAAGCAGGTCACCAGAGTTATCATCAACATTAACTGCACCGCTTATATGGCTTATCACTAAATCACCCGATCCATCTTCAACGTTTAGCAAACCGGTTATGTTGCTCACGTGCATTTCGCCAGAACCATCGTCAATAGTTGCATTACCGCTTACGTTGTTTATATGAATACTGCCAGAGCCGTCGGTTAATTCTAAATTACCTGCGATGTTTTCAAGGTTTACTTCACCAGATCCATCGTCAACAGTTAGGTTTTTAGCCCCACTTATCGTTAAATTCCCCGAGCCGTCTTTAACATCAATATTGCTTTGCATAGCACTTATTAAAATATCGCCAGAGCCATCATCAATATCTAAATTTAGATTACTTGGCACAGTAACCACTAAATTAATACTTGGAGATTGACCACTGTAAAAGCTAATACCATTACGGCTTTTATTTTGGGCAACAAGCTTTGCTTGTTTACCGTCTTGCTCCAGCGTTAGCTCGTATTCGTCTTCAATGTCGGCTGTGTAAATAGTGGCATCAACACTAATGCTGGTGGCCGTTTTTGAGCCTTTTATTTCAAGGCTACCTGCACCGCTTAATACATTTAAATATTCAAGATTATTGCTTGGCAGTGATAGCTGTTGAGTTTGCTTTACTGAGGCAACGCTTGGCGATATGTGAAATACACAGCCACTTAATAATAAAATGCCGCCAATAAGTGAAAGTGGTTTTGTAATGTTAGATACAGTTGATGAGCTCATGTTTAGTCCTTTGTATTTTTGTTTGTATTTATATAAACAATATAGAGCAAAAATGAGGCCGAAATGTAAGCTGTTGTTTTATATAGGGTGGTGGTTTTTTATGAAAGTTGAAATACTAATAAGTGGTTAAAATAACTAATTATTAATATAAAAGGATGCGTGATGCATCCTTTTATAATTGCTCTGCTTTTATTAGTAAACTAATTAAAAGCTGTAAGTAATATTACCGTATAAGAAACGTCCGTCTAATCCGTAAGGTGCATACGGTGTGTACGGGAATATTTGACCAAAGTCAGAGTAACCAATGTTATCCACGGTGGCTTGTGGGTACTGATCGAACAAGTTGTTTGCACCAACGGCAAATTTCCAATATTCGTCTGGACGGTATGCCACTTCTAGGTCGGTGATCCATTTAGGGTCTAAGTATTCATCGCGATCAGCTGTAGTTGATATGTCAGCGACTTCACCATAACGTGTGGCACGAAGCGTTGTTTGCCATTCGTTAAAGTTCCACACTGCTGATAGGTTCCATTTGCTATCTGGCGTGCCTTCTTCAAAGCGACCTACTTCACGACGCGCAAACACTACGTAGTCGTCACCTAGTGAGTTAAGTTCGCTTGGGTTGTCGTTTACGTGTGTTACTTCGGTGTCGTTAAAGTTAGCTGCTACGTTTAGGCGTAAATCACCTAAGTTGTCTAAATCTAGGTTATAAGTGGCAACTATATCTACACCTTGCGTGCGTGAATCGATAGCGTTGGTAAAGTAACGTACGCTTTCGGTATTTAGCTCACCGGCATTTTGTAGTATTTCTACTACGGCATCGCCCTCTAAGTTTTCAGACAATACAATACGGTCATCAATATCAATACGGTACGCATCAACGGTTAAGCTAAAGCTGCCTTGCGTGTACATAAAGCCCGCAGTAACGTTTACTGACTCTTCAGCATCTAACGGCTGAGCACCGAGTGCTTGCGCTGCGGCTGAATCGGTTGGGAATAAACCAACTTCAAATGGTTGGTTGTTTTCAAGTACTGTTGATATTTGGCGGTACGAGCTTTGCGCTAAAGATGGCGCACGGAAACCGGTGCTAATTGCACCGCGCAGCGATAGGTTTTCAGTAATGCTGTAACGCGAGGCAAGTTTAGAGGTAAATGTGTCGCCAAAGTCGCTGTAATCTTCATAACGACCCGCTAAAACGACGTTCCATTTTTCTGTTAAGTAGGTATCAAACTCAACAAATAAAGCGATGTTATGACGGCTTTCGTCAGTCGCACTTTCTGGTCCAAAACCAGCAAGTACTTGCGCGCCACCGGCTGCAATTGGGTTACCGTCGCTATCAAGTGCGGTGATGTAAGACGCTTCTTCGCCTTCTTCTATTTTGTAGCTTTCGTGGCGGTATTCAGTACCTACGGTAAAAAATACGTCATCAGGTAAGCCTAAATCGAGTGTGGTATTGGCTGTTGCGTTTACTAAAAACTGATCGTAAACCAGTGCACCGTTATCAAATTCAGTTGGGCTGTCGGCACCTAGTGATGTATTAATACTATTTACAACACCAAAACCAAAGTCGTTGCGGCCGTAGTTGGTACTTACATCCCATGTCCAGTCGTTAGTTTCGCCTTTTAAGCCCAGTGCAAATGAGTAGTCTTGTACGTCAGTTTCAATTTGCGGCAAAAAGCCATCTGGGTACACTTCTAAAACGTTACGGCTGTCTTTTGCACGGCGGTAAAAACCACCAGAATTACCTTCACGCTTTGAGTAGCTACCAAATGAATAAAGGTTTAAGCCGTTATCTAAATCGTAACCCATGTTGTAAAACAACGCGTAATCTTCAAGCTCCGCTTTACCAAAACGGTGGTTGTAACGATCGATAGTAAATTCGCGTGGGTCTAGGCTGCCATCATCAAGGCGGCTGTATTGTTCGCGTGGGTCAAAGCCAGAGCGCTGCGTTGAGTCGTTATCACGGTATTCAATTGATACGTTTACAAAGCCGTTATCAGATAACGCAAAACCAGAGTTTGCGCTAACAGTGCGTGTTGCACCGTCGTTTACTTCTCTGTCGCCACCGGTATTAAAGGCTAAGTCGCCGTTTGCATCAGCATAGGTACTTTCTAGCTGAGATACACCAGCCATTTGAGTATCGTATTTACCGTACGTTACACTTACGCTACCGCCTTCTGAGGCATCTTTAAGTACAATGTTAATTACCCCAGCAATTGCATCAGAACCGTACTGTGCGGCTGCGCCGTCACGTAGCACTTCAACACGTTTAATTGCAGAGGTTGGAATCATGTTCAAATCAACAGCTGTAGAGCCTCGACCAACAACACCCGCTAAGTTTAATAGTGCACCTGCATGGCGGCGCTTACCGTTTATAAGTACTAATGTGTGATCGGGTGCTAAACCACGTAAAACTGCTGGTTTTGCATGGTCAGTACCATCACCCATAGTGGCGCTTGGGTAGTTAAAGCTAGGTACTTGGTTTGCTAGTATTTGGCTTATTTCTAGCTGACCCGTACTTTGCATATCACCGCTGGTAATAATATCTACAGGTACTGAGCTTTCGGCAATACTGCGTAAGCTACGGCGAGTACCTGTTACTGAAATCACTTCAATGCTTTTTTCGGCTTGAACATCTTGTTCTGCAGCAAATACAGAAGAATAGGGTGCACTAAGTGCAGAAGAAACGGCCAGGCTAAGTGCTACTTTTTTGGCTGATAATGGCTTTAACATGATGTTGATTCCCTTGAGGGCTGCTGACTATTGATTTTAAAAAGGAGCGCATCATATAGAAGCGACTACCCTAGTGCAAAGATAAAAACTATCTAAGATATTCTAAGTTGTTAACAAGTAAGGTCACTGTCTACGCGTGATATAGGCGTTTGGATCGTTGTAGTTGCAATCTTGTGTCGAATGGTTGCGAATTCAAGGGGATTTTAGATAAAAGTTAGTAAGACGTAAAAAGGCCAAGCAAATGCTTGGCCTTTCAATTTTTTAAATTTAGTAATTTAAATTATTCAGGGGCAACTTCAAGCGTTGTAAATAATGCATAACGTCCTGCATCTACGCCTTCTTCATTTACGGTAACCTTGTTAGAGGTTTCGATTAGGTATAGGCCTGGCTCTTTCCACGTAATTGTAAACATACCGTCTTTATCGGTCGTTACTTTTACTTCGCCACGCTCGTTACGGTAGCGTGTGTCGCCTTTTAAAATACTTACTTCAACGCCTTCACCAGCAGATTTACCATCTTGTAGTAACTGAAAACGTGCTTGTTCACCTACAAATAAATCGTTTGGATGCGTTGGACCGCTAAGCTCAAGGCCTAAACCAAGTTGTGCAGGTTTTGAGGTGCCATTTCGGCTTACAAATGTATCTACTGTTGAAACAACCTTCGTTGTGGTTACATCTTTTGCATTGCTAGGTAACTCGGCTTCTGTTTTTTTACCAAATACGCGCTTGCGCTTACCTTCTTCGTTTTTATAGAAGGTCATGTACATTGGCTTTTGGGTCATTGCAATGTGGTAAGTGCCTTGCTCTGTTAAGCTTACCGCAGCTGAGCTTTTACGCTTTAAGTAATAAGCACGAATGGTTTCAGATACTGGCTCACCATTAGGCGCAAGTGCCATTAATAATGTGTCGTCGTACTCGGCGCCTTTTTCTTTAGGTTTAAAGGCTTTGTCTGGTGCAAACATTTCGTTAGAGATACTAGCGTCAATCATTACGTAATGCGCTTTATCGCCTGATAAAGATGTATGCGAAGGTAGTAACCAACGTCCGTGTGCACTTGCTGAAGTTGACACTAAAGCAGATAAGCTCAATGCGCCGATTAATGCCGTTTTTAATAAATTTATTTTCATTGTATTTCCTTAAATTCAAATGATTAAGTAGCAGCTACTTAGTGCTTACAGTGACGAAGCTTTTAGAAAACTCGTTTTTACCATCAATTGTTAGTTTGCCTGATTTAGTTAAATCGAGCTCAACGCGGGTGTAGTCTCTGCCGCCTTCTTCGCGTACAACTTCAATATTTAGTAAGTATTTACCTGGTTTTACTGGGTTACCGTCTAAATCATTACCTTGCCAATTTATGGTGTAAGTACCTGCGCGTTTTGTTGCGCCGCTAATGCCGTCAAAGTTGGCATCGCTTTTACCGGCTTTACGCCACCATTGGCGTAAGTCTTTAAACCATTCTGCTTTTTGCACCCAAAGTGCAAGCGTTGTAACGTGTTTGCGCTCTGGTGTTTCAAGCCAAACTGCAACGTATGGGCGGTGATACGGTTGTACTTCTAAGTCAGGAAGCGTTAATTCAACCTCTAGCTGTGGTGTTTGCGCATGCGCCGTTGTTTGAAAAAACGCAGCTACGAGCAGTAATGCGGCGCTTATAAATAATTTAAATTTAACCATTAAGACACTCCTTTTATTTGTGGAACCCAACATAAATAAATAACCAGTGGAGTTGCCACTCCGAGTACGGTTATCCATATTCCTGCTAAGCGTTTTTTTCTATTTTGAAACAAAATAATCATGCCGGTGATGGCAAATAAAATCATTAGTACGGCAGATATATCAATTACCCAACTCCATACTTCACCGCTGTGGCGGCCTTTATGTAAGTCGCCAATAAGGCTTAAAAAGCCACCTGTTTGGTAATCAAGATTTAGCTCGCCAGTTGTAAAATCAAGCTCTGCGTAGGCAAACCCAGCAGGCAGTGGGTAGTCGAGCATGACAAGCGCGTCTTCTTTTTCCCACTCAATGCTTTTTACTTTTGTAAGTGCATATTGCTCGGCTAGGTAAGCTTCTATTTCAGGGTAAAGCGTTGGCAGCGTATTTAGCTGCTCATTCGCTTTGGTAACTAGCTCTGCTGGAATTACCGCCGTTACTTGGCCATTATTTTTATCGTTTTTAAGCCAATCAATATGGTTGAGCACAATGCCGCTAACGCAAAATAAGATAAGCAAAAAAAACAAAGCTGTAGAAATATAAATATGTAGAGCACGGCTTGTGCTATACAAAGCCCGCTTGTTAATAAACGACATAAAAACAGTAAATAAATTAAATTTACAGCATGATAATGATTTGCATTAGCTATTACAAATTTACTTACTTATCTTTACATAAAAACTTTAAAACAAAGGCGGTAAGCAGGTAAAAAATGAATATTTAACGCTTAGGAGGGCTGGAAGGTCTTAAAATAAGGTAAATCATCACCAATACTTCTATTACTGCAACGAGATAAATAACCCAAATAGGGGCGGCTGAATACAGTAAAAATGTAAATCCAATTAACATGCCAATGGCGGCGTAGCATTTGGCTTTTACTGGCACTACTTTATGGGCTTGCCATTGCTGCAAAGTTACACCGTAACGAGGGTGGTTTAACAGCCATTGTTCAAGCGCGGGTGATGAGCGAGTAAAGCAGGTGAGTGCTAAAATAAAAAATATAGTGGTAGGCATGACCGGCAGCACAATGCCAATAATACCCAAGGCTACAAGTATTAAGCCAAGTGCTTTAAACCATAAGTTTTTATAACAAATAAACACTGCTTTTATATTCACTTAGGCTCTTTTTAGTAATGGCTGATACTTTCGATTGTAGGCCAAATAGTTATAAAATCGAAGTGTAAAAACATAAAAAAGGGCAAACTAAGTTTGCCCTTTTAAATTTATAAAATAGGTTTTACTTATCTAGAAGTAGTAACCTACGTTGATGTTAAAGCGACGCTCTGTATCGCCATCACCAATAATTGTTCCGCCAATAAATGGCTGGTTACGTGCTTGAATAAAGTCAAAGTACGTAAATAACGGGCCTGCTGATACGCTCATACCTGTTACGTTCATCCATGTATCTGCACTGTCGTCAGATTTGTCGTAAATGATGCCGTAATCGTTGTAAAACTGTACGCCTGTTATAGGGCCTAAATCAACCGATAGGTCGTAAGCTACGTTAAAGTTAGTCATGGTAGCTTCGCTTGATACGGTATCGTAGTAGTCAAACGCACCTACAACAAAGCGGTTGCTGTTGTCGTCTAGGTCGTAGTCATACTCACCGTGCTGAAATTGAATATTCCAATTATTAATTTGGCTGTTTACGTGGAACGCCCATGCGCCGTAGTTACCTGCACGGTCGTTACCATCATGTAAGCCACCGCTTAATAGTGATACACCCACATCGGTTTTAGCGTTTTCGCCATGCTCAATTTGGTACACTGTACGAGCTGCAAATGTGTTGTATTCACCAAGGCGAGAGCCAGGTGCATCGTATGTGCCTTCGGTTGTTGCACGGCTACCAACTATATCAAAAGAGTAACGCTCGTTAACTTCAGAGCTGCCATCAACGCCGCCTACTTCATCATTTTTGAAAAAGCCTAGGTCTAGTTTCCAGTTATCTTTTAGTTTACGGTTTACTGTTACACCCAA
Organism: Pseudoalteromonas sp. SG43-4; assembly: GCF_014164325.1. Lineage (NCBI taxonomy): Bacteria > Pseudomonadati > Pseudomonadota > Gammaproteobacteria > Alteromonadales > Pseudoalteromonadaceae > Pseudoalteromonas > Pseudoalteromonas sp. SG43-4. The sequence goes on from NZ_JACJFB010000014.1 coordinate 47,719, forward strand.
ATCAAAGTCGTCTTCTAGGCCAACATAGTAGTTAGTGCTAAAAAAGTAGCTGTGTGAGTTGTATGGGCCATTACCAAAAGGGACAGGTGCAATACCAGCTTGTGCTTCCCAGCCATCAGTAAATTCGTAACCTAAGTATGCATACTTAACAATGGTCATGTAATCGTAAAAGCGAAAATCACCATTAACAGAAATATCGTTTATTTCGCCAGATAAGTTAATGCGAAATACTTCAAAGTCTAAGTCGCCGCTACGATCTTGAGTGTCTTCATCGTATGAATTAGTGCTGTAATTAAAACGCACTGCGCCACCAATTTTAACGCCTTCGTCTTTTTTCTCAGATTCGGCGGCAGCAACAACAACTTCTTTGTTATCAGCTTTTTTACTAATTTTTGCAACTTCTTGCTTGTGTTGCTCATTAATTTTTTGCTGTTTTGTTTTTTCATCAGCTAACTTATTTTCAAGCAGTTGCATTTGTTGCTTTAACTGCTTAAGTTGGCTTTGTAACGTGTCTAGATCATCAGACGCATAAGAAGTACTTGTAACACCACCTAGAACTAGTGCTAGTGTTAATTTTGAGAGTTTAGTCATAATTGCCGCTCAGATTTTGATTAAAAAATAAAAAATTCAAGACGTAAAAAAACGCCTTACGTTTAGGGTAAGTACAAAAACTATGTATTTTTTTTTATTATTTATTCTTTAGGAGCTTGAGTAAGCGCACCAACTTCTAGAAGGGGCGATGCATCTAATTTATCTGCATCCATCATTGCGGCTACACGCTGCATTGATGAGAGTAAAAGGCTCTGTTCCCATTCAGCAAGTGCAGAAAACTTTTCAATAAAGTGTTCTTGCAATGGCTGAGGTGCTTTATCAAGTAACTCTTTTCCTTTATCGGTGAGGTATAAGCTCACTCTGCGTTTATCCATTTGACTGCGTACGCGTGTTACTAAGTTTCTGCTTTCTATTCTGTCGAGAATATTGGTGACCGTTGCTGGGCTTAAATTTACATTTTGAGCAATACGGCTCGCCGTTATTCCATCGGTTTTTTGCACTTCTTGCATTATAAGCAATTGTGGGCCAGTTAAACCCGAAGTTTTATTTAGCTGCTTAGAATGTAAGTCAATCGCGCGGATAACTTTACGTAAAGAAATCAATAACTCGTCATATTTTTGCATTTGCTTATCTCGTCGATGGGGCGGTAGTTTGCCGTAATCGCGAAATGTTACACATCAAATAAATTGAATTCAAATAATATATTGTACTTTAGCCCGCTTTTATTGGTTTTTAATAGTTAGAGCAGTAACTAATGTAAAATTATATTGTTTAAATATTGGTAAATTTTCTTAGCACCTTGTGTGCATTAAGTTGCGCACAGTACGTATGTTGTGAATAATTGGCAAGTCTTATTGTATAGACTTTAGTATTATTCATTTACAGCTGTTAGTACAAAGTAATTGTTTGTGAGTTTACTGTATATGTATTAATCGGCAATGAACAAATTCAGCAATCAATATTTAATATCAATAGCGTATACTTTAAGCATGCATTATTGTTTAGATGTAAACATTAAAAATCTTTAGTATCAGTATTATAGGGGGAAGGTATGAAATTATCGCCATCAGTTAGCATTGAGCAAAGCGAATCCGGACTTGAGTTTATTAAAGTAGCTAGTGAAAAGTGCGACGCAAAAATATTTTTGCAAGGTGGGCAAATTACCGAGTTTATCCCTAAAAATAACAAGCCACTTATTTGGGTTTCACAAGAGGAAACCTATCAAGAAGGGGCGAGTATTCGAGGCGGTATTCCTATTTGTTGGCCGTGGTTTGGTACACACGCTAATGATGGGTGGCCTGCCCACGGTTTTGCGCGCACAAGCGTATGGCAAGCCGATGAAGTACACGAATCTGATGAGCAAATTACAGTTAGTTTAAAGCTCCCCATGAAACTTGTTAATACAACGTATTGGCCGCATCAGTGCGCATTAAAAGTTGAGTTTATATTAAGCGATAAATTACAGGTTCGCTTAACGACCACTAACTTAGGAAGTGTGCCATTTAGCTTTACTCAAGCATTGCATACCTATTTTCCAACCTCAGATATTACAAATACCCATGTTGATGGTTTGCAAGGCGCGCAATATATTGAGTTTAGTGAAGGGCCGTTTGTACAAAATGATGTTGTAAACTTTAATCGCGAAACCGATATGGTTTATACACAAGCAAATGCAGTACAAACCATTAACACGCCAGAAGGTGTTATTAATGTGAGCCGCGAAAACTCAAGTTCGTGTGTGCTGTGGAATCCATGGATAGAAAAGTCAAAACGCTTATCTAACTTTGCTGACGATGAATATAAAACAATGCTCTGCCTAGAGGCCGCTAATGTACTGACAGATAAAGTAACGCTTGAGCCAAAACAAAGCCACACCTTAATAACCACCATTAGTTGGTAAGCTAGTCATAATTAAAAGCAGAAATAGGGACAAATAGTGTTTAACAATCAACAAATAATGGATTTGCCAAAGCATAGTGATATTAGCTTTAAGCCATTGGCTGATAAAGCCTTATTACATACACAACTTAGCTCGCTTCTGTTTTATGTACCGCTAATTGGAGCGCTTATTGCTGTTTGTTATTTTAATGAAGCCTTTGCTAATAATGCACAAACGTATTTGCTAATTGGTATGCCAATTTTGGTAGCCGTATCTATGGCGTACAACATAATAAGTGTGAGGTTGCGAGGTTTTGCAGTGCGAAATCATGACATTGCTTTTAAAAAAGGCGTTATTTGGCAACGAGTGACGGTATTACCTTTAGCGCGTGTACAGCATATGGAAATACACCAAGGGCCAATAGAGCGAAAACTTAGTCTTGCGAGCATTAAATTATTTAGCGCTGGCGGTGTAAGTGCGGATTTACAAATTAGCGGGCTAACCCATGATGATTGTAAAAACATGCGCCAATTTGTACAAAACTACCGCCAAGACGACGCAACTACTCAGGCAGCTTTAGTCGATGAGTAATACAACTATCGAAGATAAAGCCAGCCCTATTTACTGGCAAAAAGTATCGCCCTGGGCACTTTTATACTTTGTTGTGCACTTTAGTGTGCGCTTTGTAAAAGATGGCCTTTTAAACTTACTGCCCATGCTAGTCGTATTTGTTACTCAAGTAGAAAATAAGTTGTTTTGGGCGCAGGTTGCAGGCGGTATTGCACTAATTTTGCTACTTGTTTACTCATTTTTATATTATTTAAATTTTAAGTTTAGTATTAGTAGCGACAACGAAATATTGCTTAACAAAGGTGTATTTAAAAAAGAGCGACTTACGCTTAAATTTGGCCGCGTGCAAAACGTTAATATTGCCGAGCCGTTTTATTTTACCCCCGTAAACTTAGTTAATTGTATTTTTGATGCCGCTGGCAGTGTGTCGCAAGAAGTTGTTTTACCAGGTGTCACTAAAGATTATGCACAGCAAATGCGTAAACAAATATTTGATTTTAAAGCGCAGCAACAGCAAGAAGCACCAAATACTGAACAAAGCGAAACAGACACTATCGAAAACAGCCTAAGCATTAGCAATAAAGAAATAGCCAAATTTGGTTTAATGTCGAATATGGCTATTTTAGCAATCGCTGCTTTTGCCCCTTTTATAAACCTAATTGTTGATTTTTTAGAGAAGCAAATTATTGCGAAAGTAGAAGGCTTTTACCAACAAGAGCTTGGTATGCTGGCCAGCGCTGCTACTTTTGCGATGATCACCTTAATTGGTTTGTTAGTTTTGGTGGCTGTAATGCTATCGGTGACTATGTCGCTTATTCGTTTTTATAATTTTGAGCTTTATTTTAAAGGTCAAAAGTTTAAACGCATTGCTGGCTTGTTAGAGCGCCATCAGCTTTCAATGAGCATGGACAAGGTGCAATCTATTGTTATTAAACAAAACCTAATGGGGCGATTACTAAAGCGATTTACCGTTGAGTGTTTACAAGCAAGTAGCGGCGGAATAGCAGCCGGTGTGGCGGCTAAAAAAAATAAACAAACGTTAGTACTACCTGTATTAAATAGCGAACAAGTTGATAGTGTATGCCAATGGATTTACCCGTGGTTTAATAGTAAAAAACTCGCTTTTAAGCGCGCAGAGCGAGCGCTTTTGTATAAAAATTTAGGCTTTTATTCACTGTTACCCAGTGTATTAGTGTTTGGCTTTTGTTTTATTGCTGATATTAATACTTTGATAAGCCTTGGTGTTTTAGTGGTGTTTTCTGGCTTGGTGACTTTGTCGTATCAGCGTTATGGTTATTACATGCATGAGGATAATGGTCGATTTTACATGGTTGTACGCAAAGGTATGATTGGCGTTCATTACCGTGTTTTTGAGCTTTATAAAGCGCAAAGTGCGCGCAGTATAAGTACGTACCTAATGAGAAAGTCAGGCTTAAAAAGCCTGTATATACAACTTGCTTCAGGCTTTGTATTTATGCCCTACATAAAGCAGCAAGATGCTGACTTTATTATTGATTTTACAATTAAGCAGATTGAGTCAGATACTCGCAGCTGGATGTAAAATACCCTAATAAAACATGTGTAAATACCCATTTTCACATGTTTTATTACATTTTCTTACTGCCCATGAAAGACATTTAATAATACCCTAGATGGTATTAAGGAATTATTTTAGGGACGCTCATGAAAAAAACACTTATCGCATCAGCTTTATTACTAGCAGCACCGATCTTTGCAGCCGATTGGCAAACTATTCATACCGAACATTTCAACATTCACTACAGTGTTGAGCATGCTGATTTTGCTAAATCAACTGCAGCAGAGCTTGAAATAGTACGCACCAAAGTGCTTGAGCAGCAAAACCGAACACTTGATAAAACAGTTGATGTAGTGGTGTTTGATCCCGTAAATGCGGCAAATGGCTTTGCGCTACCTACCTCAAATAATCCTGTAATGGCACTTTTTACAACCCCACCACAATCCGACACCGTTATATCAAACAGCGCTGGCTGGCAGCAGTTACTTGTACTGCATGAATATATTCACTTAGTGCATTTAGCACAGCCTACACGCAATCACTGGCAGCAAAAAGTACGTGGCATATGGGATTTATACGACTTAACTTACAGTGATACACCGCGCTGGGTAGCCGAAGGTTATGCCACATTGATTGAGTCTAAAATGACGGGCCGTGGGCGTTTATTTGATAACTACTCAGAGTCAATACTGCGAGAATTTGCTCAGCAAGGTGCTTTGCCAACCTATGGGCAATTAAATGGCGAGCAGGGCTTTATGGGCGGCTCAATGGCTTACTTAATGGGTAGCCGCTTTTTAAATTGGCTAGAGCAAAACTATTCAGAGCAAACACTCGATAGTGTTTGGACGCGAATGCAAGGCGTAAAAATGCGTGATTTTGATGAGGCATTTAGCGGTGTGTTTGGGCAAAGTGCAGCCAAGCTATATCGCCGATTTATAGCTGAATATACCTATAAAGCAATGCAAATAGAGCAAGGGGAGCCGTTACTTAATAGTGAACTTTGGCTTGAGCTTAACTTATATGCAAGTAACCCAGCACTTTCAAAAGATGGTAGTAAGATTGCGATTGTTGAGCGAGATAAAGAGAGTAATACCAAGCTTATAATTTATAGCACGGATGACAACATTAAAGCGCAAGAAGAGTTTACTAAAGCGCAAAAAGAGCTACTCGAAAACGATGCACAAGACATCCCCGATACAGCGCCCAGTGTGTTTAAGCGCGAACAAAAACAAGTGCTTAATCAAATTAACCGAGCCGGTATTGCAAATCCTCAATGGGTAAATAGCACAACGTTGTATTTCAATGCGTACAGCAATGAAGAGTCGGGTATTTATAACAAAGTGTCTGACATATTTAGCTATAACACTGACACTGGGAATATTACACAGCTTACAGAACTTGCTGGTATACGACGATTTAGCGTAACCAGTAACGGTGAAACCTTGTATGGCGAGCAAATAAGAGATGGTTACTCTGAATTAGTGAGGGTTGATCTTAATACGCAAACCATCACACCATTATTTACAAAAAGCCTTGAGACAACTTACGATTACCCAATTCTCAGTCCTGATGAAACTAAATTGGCTTATTTATCAACGTCATTAAATGAAAACTGGCAATTGTATATACAAGACATAAACGGCGAGCAACAGCTATCAGTACCTATGCCAAACGGGTATCAATATTTAAGTCAGCCAAGCTTTAGCCATAATGGCGAGTCACTTTACTTTGTTGCAGGTTTAAATAGCGCCACCGATATTTATAACTACAACATAGAGAGTAAAACACTCACCAAGTTAACCCAAGGGCAAGAGGCCGTTGCCCACCCAATTGAAATGGCTGATGGCTCGTTACTCTATTTTTCGATAACCGCAGATGGGCCAAATGTAAAAACACTGCCAAAAGCTATAAAAAGCACTGTAGTTACTGAGTTTGCAGCTAACAAAAAAGCACCGCTGCTAATAGTAAACGACCATACACTTCTAAAAGCTAAAATATATAAGCACGAAACTACAGAGCAAACAAATTACAACGTGCTCGACCAGCACGCTACTTTCGCGATTGGCTCTCAGTATTATTCAGCTTCTACCAGTTTGTTAGATTTAAGCATTAAAAGTAGCGACTTATTAAAGCAGCTCGACTTACAGGCGGGGTATAGCACTGATTTACACGATGGGGCATTGCACGGTGGTTATGTGCAGGCAAAATATAATGCGCTTGATGTAAAACTGAAACTTGCACTGTTTGACTATGATTTAGATACATCGCGCCAGTATGAGCAAAGTCTAAGTGCAGACATGGATGCCCGTGGTGGTTTTGCCGCAATAAGTTACCCCGTTAAATTTGGGCAGTTAAGTTTAACGCCAGAGCTTGCCTACAATTACACTGATTATAGGCAAAGCCATAAAAATTGGACGCGTTTAGGCATTGCTCAAAATTGGCAATATGATCGTCAAGATTTTGCAATAGGGCAAAGTCTTTATGCAAGTTGGTACGATGGCAGTAGTAAGAGCAATAGTTGGCAAGGTTACGATTTAGCCGCCAAACTTTTTGGTAAAGCGTTTGGTATTCCTCTTTATGCAAATTTTTCTCAAAAACAACGTGATGACAGGAGCCTTGCATTAGGTGGCTTTAGCTCAAATCTTATTAATCAGCAGCAAAATAGTGAATATGCACTTTCATCTGAGCTGCCTTTTTACAGTGCAACTGCAAAGCGCTATCAAGGCTACGGTGGCGGCTTTAGCTTTAAAGAAGGCATGCCGTGGCTTTATTATAAGCAACATCAACTCGACGACACCGTATACGCACAAAGCTACGGCTTAAAATACCAAGGTGATTTTAGTTTTGGAATGGGGCCTGCTGGTATAAATGACTTAATATTTAATATGGGACTGTCGCGAGTAGAAGGCGATAGTTTTGAAGATGAAATGCGAGCGTGGCTAAGCTTTTATTATTCGCTATAAATATCAATTGGCTAAGTTACTCATCCATCTGCAAGGATAGTAACTTAGCTTGATATACATCGATTTTTTGGTTATCACGTTCTAGTTCGATAGCTTTCTCAAGCAAGGTTTGTGTTTGTTTAATATTACCTTGTTGATAGCGAACTTTTGCGAGTTCCAAGTATAACTCAGCAATGTAAGGCGCTTTAGTAATAGCTTGCTCAAGGTGTGCTTTAGCCTGATGAGCATGGCCAGCTTGTAAGTTGTTTTTAGCGATTACTAGTAATTCATATGGGTCTTTTTCTTTATTAACTAATTGTGACGTGAGCTCTTTAACAAGCTCTTTGTCGCCTAATTTTTTAGCTAAAAGCTGATAGTTGCTGATTAAATTAATGCTTATTTCATTATTACTAAGTGCTGTTTGATAGATATTTTTAGCGCTTTGTAAATCACCTGCCCGACGATGCAAAACGCCCGCTATATTAAATAATTCAGGATCATTGGGAGTGTATTTGTTTGCTTGTAAAATAAGTGAGTAAGCAATATCCAGCTGTTTGTCTGCTAGCGCTGTTGCAGCTAAATTACTGTAAAACTTAGAAACTAAATCGTTATAATCTGCACTGCTTGAATAAAAGCTGCGACGGGTAGGAAAGTAGTCGATTAATGTGCCCGCTCTGAAAAATTCAACAATATTATCATCTTTTTTCTCTACTTTTGGGGCGTATACTCTTGTTCTAAAGTGGCTTGCTACATAAACAACATTATTTTCTTTTGCGTATACAGGCTGACTTGTTACTTCTTGAAAGCTCGTTTCTAATCCGAGAGCTTGTGCATAGCTTTGTGTTAAAACAGCTAAGCTAATACAGTTGCCTTGCGAAAGTTTTAAGGCTTGGGCTGAAGTAAGTGTATCGCCGTGGTATTTAAAGTTAGCTAAGTTGCTTTCGAGGTAGTTGTAAATAATGCGGTCATGACGGATTTCAGACTGTTTTTGTTTTTCGGCATAGGCTAAAAATTTTTCTTTTTCAGCATTTGGCAGCTCGAAAATACTGTACTCAGAAGGAGTGTCGAGTTTATTAAACAAAGAATGGTTTAATAGTTGTTCAAGCTCTATTTGTTGTTCTACTTGGTGAACCTTGGTTGTGTTACATCCAACTAAATATAAAAAAGTAATACAGACTGCTATTTTATAAAACATCATAAACCCACTCCATTGTTAAATTTTACATTACAATGTGGTGGGTTTTTAATCAAGCACTTGCTGTACTGCGTTTACTTGAGCGATTTTTTTGTGATTGTTTTTTACGTTTACGGCGGGTAAACCACAAGTAAAAACCAGTACCTGCTAGCCACACTGGGCTCAAACCAATTACGCACCACAGTATTTTACTTGTTAGCCCTGCAAAGTAGCCAAAATGAAGTTTTCTAAAGCTATCAATTACTTGCCAGCCAACGCCTACTTCGCGAATATCCCAGTTAGTTAAATGTTCGCCTGTATGCTTATCGTAGCTAACCGTATTAGCGTATTCGCTCGCAAGCGGGTTATTTGTATCGACTTCGCCGAATAAGGTGATATTTTCGTCAGGCTCGAGTGGCATAACTAAAAACGTACCATTAAAAGTGGGTATTTGCTTTTTACTGTCATCGAGTATGTGTTGAAACGAAATATCGCTACTGTGCAAGTTTTTGGTTAGTACAAAGTGCTCTTCCTCAGCGTGTTCAATAACTTCGTGATACCACACCGCCCAGTTAAAGTAGCCACCTGTAATAGCTAAAATAATAATGATGGGCGACCCTATCACCCCAGTCATTTTATGAATGTCGCTAAGTACAATTTGCAGTGTTGCACGCCAGCGCACACTAAATAGGCGCTGCCAAAATTTACGATAAATAATAAGTCCTGTAATACCTAATACCAATAAAAACAGAGCAAAAAAGAAGCCTAGTACTGTGCCTGTTTGCCCTGGCAGGTTTTTAAAGTCGTTAAGTAAAAAGGTGTAATGCAGTTCTAAAAACCAATCAGTAAAATAATGGCTGGTACCAACAGGCTCTGACAAAATGTCACCCGTATACTGGTTTAAATGAAACTTATACCATTGCTCTGTCCCGCGTTTAACTAAGTAAACCCGATCAGCAGTATCATCGTTAAATATCTCCCAACTACCTACTACATACTCAGGGTAAGCAAGCTCTGTTTTTGCGATTAATTTGTCGATTGGCATGCGCTCTGGCAGTGCTTTTACAACATAGTGACTGCTTGGCATAAGTAAGCCATCTATTTCACTTTTAAAAACTAATACGCTCCCTGTAATACTAATAACAACCAAGGGAATGAGAGCTATAAGAGCGATCCAACTGTGAATTTTAAAAAGAGTTTTTCTCATAGATAGTTTTATATATTGCAGTTAATGACTTGCGCATGATAACAACTATCATTTTCATTTAATAGCTTGTGAGTAGGTTTTCTATTAAATAGGTAAACCGTGAACTTAATTCTACGGTTTTTGTATACCTAGCTTGCCAGTACCTAAAATAAGAATGTCTTATTTAGTTGAGTTAAATTTACGCGGCTCTACAATGCCGCGCTCATAGTAAAAGCCTTTTAAAAACAGATGTTTATTAAATGTTTTTATTTCTGTTTTTAATTAACATTTATGTAACGAGCGAGGTTGCTTTGGTGCATTATTTGCCTATATTGTCTTCTTTTATTTTGGTTTTTAGTTTTTTACCATTACTAAACAAAATTCGAAAAAATCGTAGTGTCTCTGGTTTGTCACTATTAATGATGACATTTGGATTAGCACAAAGCCTTTATTTTATAACCTACAATATTTTCTTTGAGCGCTATTATATTGCGTTACCATTTATTGTAACCGGTGCGTTAAGCGGGCTTATTTTATATTTTTTTGCACGTTTCAATGCAGCTAAACGAGAACGTGTACAGCTGGTTACTATGCTAGGTTTTTCGTTACTGCCTTTTTCACTGCTTTTAAATTCAAGCCTTGATACTGCAACGGTATTAAGCGCTTTAACGTATGTTGGTCTTGTGATGAGTTCGGTACGTGTTATGCCGCAAACTTATAAAACATTGCGTACGGGTAATGTGAGTAATTTAAGCGCGCGCTACTTTAGCTTGCAGTTTATTGCTGGTATTTGCGGCTTAGTTGTTGAGCTTACAACAGCGGCTCCAAGCACGGCGCACTTACTTATGTTTATTATGCTATTGCTTACCAATGCTGTGCAATTTGGTTGTATGCAATACTATAGAATGCGACCTGTAATGGCTTAAAGCAAAAATAAAAGTGCTAATTTAGTTTAGGTATGGCAGTTTTAAGCTATTAATCATTACAAAGTTTAAACAATGCAATTAGCTATTCATCAAATTGATGCGTTTACGAATGAGTTATTTAAAGGTAACTATGCGGCAGTGATCCCACTAGAATCGTGGTTAAGTGACGATTTAATGCTAAAGATTGGCGCTGAGAATAACGTATCTGAAACTGCTTTTACCTGCCTTCAAGACGATGGAAGTTTTGTTATTCGCTGGTTTTCACCTTTGATGGAAATCGACTTTTGTGGTCACGCCACACTTGCGGCTGCCTATGTTTTATGTGAAGAGCATAATATATCGAAAATTCGCTTTGTTGCTGATGCGGTGGGCGAGCTAATCGTTAATAAAAACGCTGATGGCAGCTTTGCAATGACCTTTCCTAAACAAGCACCGATTGAGGTACAAAATGTACCGCAGCAATTGCTTGATGGCTTGTCTATACAACCGAGTAAAATGCTTAAAAATCGCCAAGCTTACTTTGCTATTTATGAAAATGCCGATCAAATACTTGAATTAAAAACTAACTCTGAGCTTTTAAAAACGCTTTATCCACTTGATGTAGTGGCCACTGCTCCAAGTGCTGAATATGATTTTATATCTCGCTATTTTTGGCCTGCAAGCGGTGGCGACGAAGATTATGTAACGGGCTCAATTCATACTGGCTTGGCACCTTACTGGGCGCAGCAATTTGGTAAAACTACGTTAAGTGCTTATCAGGCTTCAAGCAGAGGCGGGCATTTAATTTGCAAAGTGAATGATACAACCGTCACTTTGACCGGGCATGCTGTAAGGTATTTAAAAGGCACTATTTATATTTAAACTGTGAATTAAGTTATAAAAAAGGCCACGTAAATCGTGGCCTTGGTTTACTCAATTAGTAGAGGTATTTTATGCTTCTAGCGCTTTTGCAATTAAGCGATCAATATATTTTTTATGCGCTTTAGTTGCTGTATCTGCACCCCAAGCAACACTGGTGTCGGCTATTTGAGTTAGCTGATATAACGCTGCTGTTTTAGCTAAGTTATCGTATTTGCTTGCTTTGCCAAGACCCGCAATTGCAATTAACTGGTTAACATACTCAATTTGTAAGTTGTGGCTAATAGAGTTGGCGTCTTTGCTTTTCACGAAAATGCTGGCGGTTAAATCTTCCATAAACTGAGTTAGGCTATATTCGTTACCGTACAGAGCTGTGTCAGAAATACGCAGTAATACCGCTGGGTGTAATAGCTGTGCAAGTACAGACTTTTGCATCCCTAAAATCATTTGGTGTGCTTTAGGGTCTTCATTTTTGCCATAGTGATTAAAGCCACGACGTTGCAGCTGTAAGTAGCTATAAAGAGGTTGCATGTTTTGTAGTACGTCTGGCGCAAATACAAACTTGGCTAGTATATCCATTGCTTGTGTTTGACGCTCAAGCGATACCGGTGTAAATGGTTTATCTGCATTTGTATCACCCACTACAGCGCGCTCAACGTATACGCCACCAATCTGGCGAGAAACCACACCTGCTTGAGCTCGGTACTGACCAAATAAGCTATTAGCAGAGGTAACAAGCTGTTGGTAAGACTCACCTTTAACCGTTGCTTTATCTTTTAGCTCAGTAAATAGTTTATTAATTAGTGCCATACGATCTGCGCCATAGGCAGCAGGGTTTGACGACAAATCACCAATCATTACACGTGGATCGATATGGCGACCTGGTGCGCGCATATCGTCTGCATCGTTACCAAAGGCAAGGGCATGTTCACTTGAACGAGCAAGTATTTTTTCAAGTCGAGCTTGCTCAGCAGCTTCATCTGCAAGCGCTACGCTGTAGCCATAGTTAATTGCCCAATCATCGTAAGGACCAGGTTTTGTTTGAAAAATATCACCTTGCTGCGTACCAATTGGGGCAATGTTAGCGGGTGCATAATCCATAACAGAACCGGTTACTATGCCTTGGGTTTTGTTTTTATCGTGTACTTCTTTTTCATCCCACAAAATTGATGATTTCATATTATGGTTAAGACCTAAAGTATGGCCAACTTCGTGAAGTACCAATTGCGTTAGACCTTGGCGAAGCATTTCTTTATCTTCAATTTTGTCGCCGCTAGCAAGGCCTTTGGCAAGCATTAGATTTTGTTGAATCTCATGCCCAAGAGAGCAATTTAGCTCGCCGGTATTTGTTGTTTCACCGTGGCTCATTGTTCCTTGTGTGAAAAGCGTGTCGTAAATCCAGCGGTTTTTCATAAATACAAACTCAAGCATAATGTCTGAGCCCAGTATTTCGCCTGTTAATGGGTTAGCAAGTGCTGGCCCGTATCCGCCAAATGGAGGCTTAGGTGACGAAGTCCAACGCAGTACGTTGTAATTGATATCGCCCGCATCCCAGTCTGCATCGTCTGGTTGTACTTTTACCTCTAAGGCATTTTTAAAGCCGGCTTTTTCAAAAGAGGTATTCCACGTTAAAACAGCGTCACGAATAGTATCGCGCCATTCAATGGGTGTGGTGTTTTCTATCCACCAAGTAATTGGTTTTACTGGCTCTGAAAGCGCTGCACTTGGGTCTTTCTTTTGTAAGTCCCAGCGTTTTATAACATCTTGATAAGGTGCCCAATCGGTAGATGTCATTTGATCAAATTGATTTGTAAAATAACCAATGCGCGCATCATCCATACGTGGTGCGTAGTTATTGCTAGGTAGAGCGACAAACGAGTGCTGCACTTTTACCGATACGCTACGCGGGTCGCTTACTGCATTTGAGCCACGTACCGTTGGGCTTGGGTTAGTAAATACGTAATCAACAACTACGTCTAAGTTATTAGGATATGGACGCTGTTTAATAATGCGTGATTTTTTATCGTCTAGTTTACCTACTTTAAAGCGCTTTTTAGCGTTTTTATCAGCAGGATTTGGTGTAGGCGATACTTTATGAAGTGCTTCGCTTAAAAATAACTTATTTACATTAAATGCTATTTTACCGTCTTCTTCTTTTTCTATTTTAATGCTCGCAAGTACCGCTTCACTAATATTGGCATCACTCGCTTTTGAAATTGCACTGCTTTCGTCAAATTTGTAGCGAGGTGTTTTGCTAATAATATCGATACGGTCAAAGTATTTTCTAAATTCAATTAATTTAGTTTCGCGGTACGAACCACGATAATGGCCTGCATCTGTAACGCCATCGACAGTGTGCGCAAAATACACAAACGGCGTATTGAGTTGGGATTCGTTAATCACCATAAGGTGCTTACCGGTTTTTTCGTTTTGATAAAGGCTAAATATACCGGCAAATTCGGTTTGTCCTTTGATCATTTCGCTAAGTGTTTTTGACTCTTTTTCGTCTTTTTTATCGGCTGCAAATGCATGGCTGCCAAACGCTAAGCTAAGCGCAAGGGTGATGGTCGTTAATTTCATTTTGAGACTTTTAATATTTGTTAATTTAATTGGACTGTACGTAAATTAATTTAATTTCGCACATCTTCGCTATGAAATTTAAGTGTTTAACGCTAATAAACTGATATTAATGAATAAAAGTTTGTAACAAAATATAACGAATGAGGTGAGCTGCATGTGGAGTTATATTCTATAGCCCTAAATAGCAGCGGTTTATATGTATTTGCAACAGTTGCTTACAAATGTCACCTTAATGTTTCATATGGCTCTGGTATTATGGCGTTAATAGAATTTTGGGGATAATAGGATATGCAAACAAATTCACTTAGATGGGTTTTTCCATTTGTAGCGCTCATTGTTGGTGTTGTTGGCTTTATGGGAATCAATGCCATTGCAAAAGATCCAGAAAAAAAAGAAGTAATTGATACTCGTCCAACAGTGCAAGTTGAGCCAGTGATTGCAAACGATCACCAAGTTATTATTAATAGCTACGGTGAAGTAAAGCCTCTTGAAAATACACTGCTCTCGGCTCAGGTGTCGGGCGAGGTGTTAAGTTGGCATCCTAATTTTGTAGCCGGTGGCATAGTTGCTCGCGGTGAAACCTTATTCACTATCGAAAAAGACAACTATGAAGCAGCAGTACTTGTTGCAGAGGCCGAGCTTGCTCGCGCACAAGCGGGTTTAATAGAGGAACAAGCTCAAGCTCGAGTAGCCGAAGACGAAGCCAAGCGCTTTCCAAGTAAAGCGCGCACAGATTTATTTTTACGTAAACCTCAAGTGCTCAGTGCGCAGGCATCTGTAAAGTCGGCGCAAGCTGCATTAAAGCGCGCGCAACGTGATTTGGATAATTGTGATGTTACAGCCCCTTACGACGCATTGGTTATTAGTCGAAATATAGGTGTTGGACAATTTGTCACTATGGGTTCGCAAGTTGCTGAACTCAATAATATTGAGACCGCTGAAGTGATTATTCCTATAGCAGGGTTCGATAGCGTTTTTTTGCCAGAGCGTATTAAAGGTATTACCGCAACGATTATTCAAAAAGGCCTAAACAGCTTCACCCGTGAAGGTGTAATTGACCGCGATCTAGGGATTGTTGATAACGCTACGCGTATGAGCAGTTTAGTAGTGCGTATAGAAGACCCATACGGTCTTAAGAATATACAACCAGCCATTAAGTTTGGTAGCTACGTACAGGTAAATTTTGCAGGTGCAATGCTCAATAATATTTACCGCTTACCGCAAGAGTTAGTTAATAACAAAACCGTATGGATCGTTAATGAAGAGCAGCAACTTGAGCCGCGCAAAGTCACAGTTATTCGTGAAGAGGGTGAGTACTTTTACATCAGTGATGGTTTGCAAGCAGATGATAAGTTGGTGATTACTTTGCCAGAATATCCGCAAAAAGGCATGGCTGTAAAAATTGCGGGCCTTCAAAATACTAAAAATACAGAGGCACTTGAAAATGCTTCCACTGAAAAATTATAAAGGTAGGCTGAGTTATGAGTAACACTGAACTACCAAATACAGCGCCTAACGCTGAAAAACAAACCGGTATTATTGCTTACTTCGCTAATAACTCCGTTGCTGCCAACCTAATGATGATTTTTATTGTGGTGATGGGAATTATTAGCTTTCTAAATATCCAACGCCAAATGTTTCCTAATGTAGAGATTAACTACATTAATATTGAGGCTAATTACCCCGGTGCCTCTCCTCAGGAAATAGAAGAAAGCATACTTATAAAAATTGAAGAGTCGCTAAAAGATGTGACCGAAATTAAAAAAGGTGTGTACAGGGCATTTAGAAATGGCGGTAGAGCAAGTCTTGAAATTAATACTGATGTAGAGCTGACCGATATACTCGATAAAGTTAAGTTACGGGTTGATGGTATAGCAACGTTTCCTGCCGGTATGGAACCGGTCACCATAAGTCAGGTTGAGTTTAGGCAAGATGTTATAGGTATGACGCTCGTTGCTGACTTGCCGCTTACTGAGCTTAAGCCTATAGCAAACCAAATAGAGGATGAGTTACTACAGCTATCTAACGTGTCGTTAGTGGTAAACGATGTTCCTCTTGATGAAATAGCAATTGAAATCGAACCCGATACGCTGCGTCAATATAACCTAACCCTTAGTGATGTAATGAATGCAGTGCGTCGTTACTCAGCTAACTTTTCGGCGGGGCAGCTAAAAACAGACGCAGGTGTTATTTCTGTTCGCGTCGAAAATCAGTTTTACTCTGGTGAAGAATTTAGGCAAATACCGGTAAAAATAGGGGCTAATGGCGCTAAAGTGTTACTGCAAGATATTGCCGTGATTAAAGATCAGTTCACTGAAGGTGAGCGTTACTTTAAATTCAATGGTGAAAATGCGGTTTATATATCGGTGAAAGCGACCGAAGAGCAAAGTATTATCCCAGTTGCTGATTCAGTAAAAGCATTTATAGAATTAAAAAATAAAGAGCTACCACTGGGGGTTCGCTTAGAGCCATTAATGGATATGACGTACTACTTAAATGCTCGCTTAGACATGATGGTTACAAACCTTATTCAGGGTGCTGTTTTGGTTGCAATTATGCTATCAATCTTTTTACGCTTTAAGTTGGCATTATGGGTAATGATTGGTTTACCAGTGTGCTTTTTGGGCGCAATGATGATGATGCCACTGTTTGGTGTAACCATTAATATTTTATCACTTTTTGCTTTTATTATGGTGCTAGGGATTGTGGTGGACGATGCCATTGTCATAGGCGAAAGTGCCTACACCGAAATAGAGAAAAAAGGCGGCGGTGTTGTTAATGTGGTTAATGGCGCAAAACGCGTAGCAACCCCTGCAACTTTTGGTGTACTAACTACCATTGCAGTATTTGCTCCATTTACGTTATCTACAGGCCCAGAAAGTGCCTTCTTTTATGGTATAGCTGTGGTGGTAATGCTGTGCTTGGTATTTAGTTTGATTGAATCAAAGTTGATATTGCCTGCCCATATTGCTCACACTCATTTTTCACCAATAAAAGAGGGGGGCTGGCGAGATCGGTTTAATACGCGATTTTTTGGTTTTGTAAATGGCCCATATAAACGCTTTGTTATACGTTGTGTTGAATGGCGTTGGTCAGTGCTATTTTCATTTATTGCTCTATTAATCGTAACCTTTGCTTTAATCTCATCAAATCAAGTTCGTACCGGGTTTATGCCAAAGATCCCGCATGACTACCCGCAAATAAATCTAGAAATGAATGACAATGTATCAGACATACAAACAATAAATGCTATTCGTGAAATAGAAGCGATGGTGATTGCGATTGATGAAGATACCGAACGCAAATATGGTCAAAAACTCATAAGAGATATTTTAGTATTTAACCAAGGGCGAACTGAAGCACAAGTGCTTGTTCCCCTTGTTGATGAAAGTATAAGGCCTTATAACGCGTTTGAATTATCACGACGTTGGCGCGAGGCGATGCCCGATATTGCCGGTGTTAAATCATTAACCATTTATGATGATGTAAATGGAGGGAGCAGTGACGGCGAATTTGGTTATTTATTATATGGCTCTGATATTGATACATTAAATAATGCAGGACGTCGTTTTATAGAGTTGCTGCAACAGCAAGAAGGTTTGTTTGATATTAGCTCAACAATAGATCCTGCAAGTAAAGAAGTGCAAATGAGCCTAAAACCGGTCGCTTACGATTTAGATTTAGACTTAGCTTCTATTGCAAATCAAGTTGGGGCAAGCTTTTACGGTGGTGAGGCTCAACGTGTTATTCGCCGAGGCGAGGAAGTACGTGTAATGGTGCGTTACCCTAAACTGACTCGAGAGGCATTTTCGTCACTTAAGCATGCGGTTGTTACTACCCCGCAGGGCCGTGAAGTACTTCTTGGTGATGTAGTAGAGCTAACAGAAACGCCAGGTATTAGCTATATACGCCGCGAAGGTGGCTACCGTACCGTGTATGTTTATGGCAATATTGATGAAGAGCAAATTGAGCCAAACGAAGTTGTAGATCAAATTAAAGAAAAGCTACTACCACAACTTAAAGAAGAGTATCCAAGTGTTAAGTCAGAACTAGGTGGCGCCATTGAAGAGCAACAAGATCAGGCTAATCAGCAGAAGATGTTTTTCTTCGGCGGTATGATTTTGGTGTATATTTTATTAGCCGTACCCCTTAAGAGTTATGCGCAACCACTTATTGTTATGTCGGTGATTCCATTTAGCTTAACGGGAGCAATATGGGGGCATTACTGGTTTGGTTTGGATATAACTTTAATGTCTGGCTTTGGTATTATTGCAGCAGCAGGGGTGGTTATAAACGACTCACTCGTTATGACCGATTATGTGAATCAAGCCCGTAAAACAGGTGTTAGTATTAAAAATGCTGTAATAGATGCCGGTTGTGCTCGATTCAGACCTATATTACTTACTTCAATTACTACATTTGCAGGTGTATTGCCCATTATGTTTGAAACAAGCCTGCAGGCTAAGTTTGTAATACCTATGGCGGTAGCGCTTGGTTTTGCAGTGATGTTTGCAACATTAATAACACTTATATTAGTGCCATGCTTGTACATTATATTAAGTGATATTGGTAAGGTGTTTACACGCATTTTGGGTGGGATTAGGACTGTATTTAAACGTCGCCCGCAGAAGGTTTAGCTCAATAAATAACATACGGGCTTAAATGCCGGGTACAAAAAGCACTGAATGATTAACCATTCAGTGCTTTTTATCATTTGTTGTTACTACATTAAGTATTAAAACAACAATAATTAATCTTTAAATTGCTTATGGCAATCTTTACAGCCTTTAGCCCATGCGCCAAAAGCTTTACCAATTACGGCCTTATCGCCTGATTGAGCCGCTACTGCTAGTTCATCTGCGTATTGTTGGAATGCAGTTGCTTTTTTCATAAAAGTATCGTTTTCAGACCAAACAGCAGCAAGTGCAGCTGTGTCGCCTTTATCTGTTCCTTCGTAAAACGCTTCCCATGGCATTTTTGAAAGTGCAGCTGCGTTGTTAGCACGCTTTTTAAATTGCTCTGCGTCAAAAGGTACTTTACCTTTTAGCATTGCGCCCATGTCACCAATTTGTACTGAGATCATTGAAAACGCTGCTTGGCGGTATTCAATCGCGTCACTTGGCTCTTTAAATGCAGAATTTGCCGATACGCTAAATGCACACGTTGCCAGTGCTATTGTTGCTAATACTTTTTTTAATTTCATGTTTGCCCCTGTTGAAAATTGTAATTCTTAATTCGGTATCTTGTATCTAACATCGTATTTATTCAAGTGAATACGATAGATTTAACTAAAACTTAATCGTTTATATCAATATCTGCAAATATCATCCCGCGACGCATGCTTCTAGTTGCTAAGAATACCTCACCAAGTAACGACATAAATGCACATATGAGTAATGCCATTGCTGCTACAAAGCAACTTGCAATGGTAACGCCTAAGTTTATAGATTGAATGTGCGATAAAAATAACAACATAACCACAGCGCATACAAGCAATGCGCTTAATACACTTAAACTAAAAGCAATATGTATACATCGAGAACGCTTTAAAAGGGCGCGCAGCTCTGTAGCGAGTGATTTATTAAAGTCCTCGTCAGTACTTACTTTTAATCTGCGTTCTAACTGACGTGCCCTATCGGTAATACGTGCCAAACGATTAGATAAAACACCTAAAGTAGCGGCAATACCCGTGATCAAGAATACTGGGGCAACAGCTGTTTGAATTACTTTAGCCATAGTTAAAATATTTATTACTTCGTTATTCATTCCTACCCTTAATCAGTTGAGCTTGAAAATGACTTATATATCTACAGAGTACCTGATGTAGGCTTATTAAGAAAAGAGGAATTACGTTGATTTACTTTACATAGCTTCACAAAGTAAATCACAACACAGGTTATTTTTAGGTATATTTAATTACTTA
Source organism: Pseudoalteromonas sp. SG43-4 (assembly GCF_014164325.1). Taxonomy (NCBI): domain Bacteria; kingdom Pseudomonadati; phylum Pseudomonadota; class Gammaproteobacteria; order Alteromonadales; family Pseudoalteromonadaceae; genus Pseudoalteromonas; species Pseudoalteromonas sp. SG43-4. Next base: position 67,846 of record NZ_JACJFB010000014.1, read on the forward strand.
ATAAAAAATAAAAAACAAAAAACAACAAGGACTTTGACTGATGAAACGTACTCCATTCGCACTTGCTGCATTATCGCTAGCTATTTTAAGTGGCTGTAATCAAGCCCCTGAAGAAACCAAAAAAAATAATACACAAGTTAAAACGGTTCAAGTAGCCCAAGCTATTGCCCCAGTTGCTAAAAAAGTGCCTCATGAGATGACTATTCATGGTGACACACGTGTAGATAATTACTATTGGTTACGTGATGACGAACGTAAAGCGCCAGAGGTGATTAACTATTTAGAAGCTGAAAATACATACACAGATGCAATGCTTGCACATACCAAAACGCTGCAAAGTGAATTGTTTGAAGAGCTAAAAGGGCGTATCCAAAAAGACGATGATTCAGTCCCAGTTAAAAGCGGTGATTATTTTTACTCAACGCAAACACGTGGCGATAACGAGTACACTACTTACTTACGCAGCAGCGATTTTGCAGGTACGGGTCAGCAAGTTATTTTAGATGTAAATGAGCTTGCGAAAGGCCATGATTATTATGCAGTAAGTGGCTTAAATGTAAGCCCGAATGGCAATTTAATGGCTTATGGCGAAGATACTGTTAGCCGTCGTATTTATAGTATAAAAATAAAAGATTTAACAACCGGTAAATTACTCGAAGATACACTTGAGGGCACCAACGGCGGTATAGTTTGGGCAAACGATAATAAAACGGTTTACTACATTAAAAAAGATTTACAAACTCTACTAGGTTACCAAGTTTATCGTCATACATTAGGTACACCACAAGCTGATGATGAGCTAATTTACGAAGAAACAGACACCAGTTACTACATGGGTATGAGTAAAAGCAAAGATGAGTCAGAAATTTATATTTGGCACAGCAGCACAGCAGCATCAGGCGTATCGGTACTAAGTGCTGATGATGCTAAAGCAATGCCTAAACGCTTAATTGAGCGCGAAGCAGGGCTTGAATATGAAATTTCGAAGTTAGGAAATACTTACTACATTGTAACTAACTTAGATGCTGTAAATTTTCAGCTGATGAAAGTGGATATTGATAAAGCTGGTGACAAAGCAAATTGGCAAAGTGTGATCCCAGCGCGCGATGATATTAAGCTCGAAGGCATTGATTTATTTAATGACTACTTAGTTTACCAAGAGCGTGAAATGGGCCAATCAAAGTTGATTGCTCGTCATTTAAAAACAGGTAAAGAGTTGCCACTGAGCTTTAACGATAGCGCTTATACAATTGGTACTTATGGCAATAACGATATAGATAGCAGCACGTTACGTGTTTACTACACAAGCATGACCACTCCAGGTTCATCGTACGATGTAGATTTAGCGACTGGCGATAAAAAACTACTTAAACAGCAAGCTGTATTAGGTGATTTTGATGCTGATAATTACGCCTCAGAGCGTATTTTTGTAACAGCACGTGATGGCATAAAAGTACCGGTAAGCTTAGTTTACCGTAAAGACGCGTTTAAAAAAGATGGTACTAACCCGCTACTGCAATATGGTTACGGCTCTTATGGCGCAACCATGGACCCTACTTTTTCAAGCACGCGTTTGAGTTTACTTGACCGTGGCTTTGTATTTGCCATTGCCCATGTACGTGGCTCGCAAATGCTAGGCCGTCCTTGGTACGAAGACGGCAAGCTACTCACTAAAAAGAATACGTTTAATGACTTTGTTGATGTAACTAAAGCATTGGTTTCTCAAAAGTATGGCGCAAAAGATGAAATATTTGCGTTAGGTGGCAGTGCTGGTGGCTTATTAATGGGCGCAGTAGCAAACCAAGCGCCTGAGCTTTATAAAGGCATGGTTGCTGCGGTACCGTTTGTAGATGTAGTAACAACGATGCTTGATGCGAGCATTCCGCTTACAACAAATGAATACGGCGAGTGGGGTAATCCGAACGAAAAAGCGTATTACGATTACATGCTATCTTACTCGCCATACGACCAAGTATCTAAGCAAGCATATCCTAATATGTTGGTAACGACTGGCTTGCACGATTCACAAGTTCAATACTTTGAGCCTGCAAAATGGGTTGCTAAGCTGCGTGACTATAAAACTGATGACAATAAGTTACTGTTTAAAATAGATATGGAAGCAGGGCACGGCGGCGCATCGGGTCGCTTTAAGCGCTTAGAAGATACCGCGCTAAACTATGCATTTATGCTTGATTTAGCGGGTATTAAAAAGTAATTAATTTATATATTTAAAATAAACAAAAATGTAAGGTGCTTTTTAAGAAAGCACCTTTTTTTGTGGCAAGTTAAAGCTAAACATAGTGCCTTTACCAATTTCACTTTGTACGTAAATTTCGCTATCCATCAGTTTTAATAACCCTCTGCAAATAGCCAATCCTAAACCACCTTGCTGGCGCCCTTCTTTATTAGAATTACTTGCTTGGTAGTGCGGATCAAAAATAGCATTCAGCTCATCTTCTTTTATGCCTACGCCCGTGTCTGATACATGCACAAATAGTTGATTATCGTCACTGCGTTTTACATGTACTGCAATGCTGCCGCCGCGAGGGGTATGCCTAATTGCATTATCAATTAAGTTACTTAACACGCGCTCTAATTTAGCTATATCGGCAACCACAGGAAAATCACAAATCGCAGGTTCTACCGACAAACTAATGCCTTTTTTATCAACGGCTAAACTAAATTTTGCCATGCAATCGTAAATAAGCTCACCTAAATTAAAGGTTTCTTTATTTATACTTATTTCGCCATTTTCTAAGTGAGCAAGCTCAAATATTTGCTCTATGAGTAGCTTTAATTGCCCACAATTATTAAGCGATACCTGCAAGTATTCTTGCTGCTCTTTTTTACTTAGCTGCTCGCCTGACTGATTTAATACTTCTAAAAACCCCTGCAGTGAAGCAAGTGGTGTACGTAGGTCGTGCGATAAGTGAGTTAGTAACTCTTTGCGTTGCTTATCGCCTTGCTCAAGTGCTTTAAACTGCTCGTTAATACGCGTTAGCATGGCTTGAATACTTCGCCCTAAACTATGCACTTCGTTACTTTTTTGCGTTGAGTAATTACTTAGCTTGGTGTCGGTAAGGCTGTAGTTAGCTGCTTCAATATTACTAACATCGCGGGCTAAGCGCTGAATTGGGTTGGTAAAAAAGCGTAGCAAAATTAGCATCGCAATAAATAAAAATGCGAGTGCAGAGCCAAGCCATAAAGCGGCTAGCCATAACTTATCATTATTTTTTACAGTACTTAGTGAGGTGTCGTAAGCCTCACCACCAATAATTACATATAAATAGCCTTGTAGCTTATCTTGATTAAATACTGGCGCGGCTGAAAATATTTTTTGTTGCTCTTTATTACGAGGATTATCACCATAAATAGGGGCAGCGCTTGGGTCGTTAATCAGCCTTTTTAAAGGCGTTAAACTAATATGCGTGCGTTTAACTTTCCCCGGCTTTGCTGAGTAAGTAAGAATTTTTCCGGTTTCGTCTACAAAATAAAATTCAAACGCAGGGCCTAATAACATCAAGGTATGAAAGAGGTTTTCAAGCGCTTTATAGTCGTAAACACCTTCTTTTATTAATGGGTTATCCTGTACTAAATGCTCGGCAAGCGCCAAATGTAAATTTTGCTCAGCATGATGTTTTGAGGTGAGTTCCAGTTGCTTGCTCCAGCCGTAAACTAGGGCGCAAATAAAACAAAAAATGACAACTAGCGATATAGCTAATTTTTGATACAAAGATAATTTCATAATAGGTGTCTTAATTGAGTTGGCTAGGGTTTAATTTGTAACCAACACCCCAAACTGTTTCGATGATAGGCGCTTGTTGGTGTTCTTCTAGCTTGGCACGTAAGCGGTTTATATGTGAATTAACCGTGTGCTCGTAACCACTGTGTTGGTAACCCCATACTTTATCGAGTAACTGCTGGCGGCTAAAAACATGATTAGGATGGCGTGCAAAGTAAACGAGTAAATCAAATTCGGTGGCGGTAAGGTTAAGGGCTTGCTTGCCTAAATACACTTGGTGCGAACTAAATTCTATATTGAGTGAGCCTACATTTAGTGTTTGTTCGCTATCAACGGGGGAGTTGTCGTTGTTTTGGCCTGCGAGTAGTTGTGCTCTGTGGCGTAATTGGGTTTTGACTCTGGCTTGTAATTCGCGTGCAAAAAAGGGTTTACAAATATAATCATCGGCGCCCATTTCAAGGCCAATAACTCTGTCCATATCGCTACTCAGCGCGGTGAGTAAAATAACGGAGGTAGTAGGGTAATGCTCTTTTATTTTTCGGCATAAGCTCAAACCATCCATTTGGGGTAAGTTTATATCGAGTAAAATAAGTCCGTAGGGATGCTTGGCTATTTTTTTTAAGGCTAGTTCTGCGCTCACAACATGATCAACATGTAAGTTAAGCGACGTTAGCTGCGTGATAATTAATTTACCTATTTCTCTGTCATCTTCTACTACTAATATTTTTTCGTGACGCATGTATAACCTCGTAAAAAAGGGGGCATCCGTGCTCCCTTACTTCCCCATTACAAGCTGGAACGTTACTGCGTGCGCGTAATTACTATTTTCGATACTGGGTTATCAAACTTATGTTCAACACCAAGTGCTGATGTAGATAATCCATCTTGATTTGAAACAATGCCTGGATGCATCGTTATTATATCGGCTGTATCGTCACGTATTTCGTTAAACCCTTCACCGCTAGCGGCAGGACCTGGCACAGTTTCAGCTGTTTCTGTATTTGCTTCCGTACCCGCATCATAAGCTGTCGTAGTGCGTGATAACGAGCCGCCAACTTCTAATGTTGATACATCTAAAGAACTAAGACCGGTAAAAGCATCATTTGTATTCCCAAGCATGGCAGCAAATGACAAATTAAGCGTTTCTTGCTCTTCAACAGTAATGATTACTGTGGTGGTTTCACCAGGGCCAATAGCGCCTTCAGCTGAAACTGCAGCAAGTGCACTTTCGTAGCTGAGGTATTCTTCATTTGCACCGCTTTCTGCAAGCATTTCTAAGCCAACAGAAGCTGTTGTACCGAAGGTCCAAGGTGCTTCATCTTCAAAAGCAATGACAGAGAGTGGTGACAAAGGCTGTCCTGCAGTTAAGTTACTAAAAGTAATAGTAAACTCACTGATCACAGGTTCTACAACAATTGGCTCAACAACGACCGGCTCTTCAACAACTGGGTCGTTATCATTATCGCTACACGCTGCAAGTGTGGTTGCAAGTGCAAGCACTAGTAGACTTTTTTTAAGGTTGTTAGCAGATGACATAATCATGCTCCTACTTAACTGTAACGGTTAATTGTGCTACTGGGTTTAACCATCTGTGTACTGTATTACTTAAATCGCTATTACCCGCTTCTAAATCGTCATCACCTAAGCTACCCGGGTGAATATGAATGTTAGTGTTTGTATCACCACTTAATACACCTGTACCGCCAGTGCCAGCGTCGCCACCTGGAGCAGCAGGAATACCCGGAGTACCTGGTGCGCCAGAGCCTTCAACTACAAGCTCATTGTTTTGTTCTGTGCCTGCATCGTAAGCATTTAAATTAATTGTGTAAGTACCCGCTTCTGTTGGGATTTTCCAACTGTTTAAGCCTACAAAGCCATCATTAGTTGGTAGCATCATTGCGGTTAAAGATAGGTACTCATTACCGTCGGTCGTGCTCAGTGTTGCCGTTGTAGATGCGGCTGGTGCAAGTAAACCTTCAGCTGGGTTTGCAGCCATATCACTACCCGCAGCAGTTGCTTGTGCAACTAACTCTTCAATATTGCCGCCTTCAGCCATTGTTTGTAGTGCTGTAGATGCTTGCGTTGCTACCTCAAACAGTGTGTCTTCGCTGTTGTGTGCTGTAATTAACAGTGGAGTAAAGTGAATACCTTTGGTTAGGTTAGTTACTTTTAGGTCTAATTCTGCGGCCATAGTCGATTGGCTAGCTGCCGCTAAAAGAATTGCGATTGTTAATGTAGAAGTTTTCATTATTATTTCCTGTAAGTGATGATTCGAGTTAAGTATTGAATAATCGTCTCCAGAAACTCTCACAAACTTATCACTTTTTTATCACAAGATTTCACGCTGTGATTTTTAAACATAAATACGTTGGTTGATTTGTAGACATTTGTTTAGTTAAGAGGCAACATACATAAAACAAAAAGGAGAGTGTTATGGAAGAAAATCAACAGGTTGAACCAGTTAATAAAGATGACCGTACGTGGGCTATGTTATGCCATTTAAGTGCGCTTGCTGGGTTTGTTGTGCCGTTTGGCTCAATAATTGGGCCATTAATTGTGTGGTTAATTAAAAGAGATGAAATGCCAATTGTTGACGTGCACGGTAAAAAGGCGCTTAACTTTCAAATAACGATGGCAATTGCATATGTAGTTTGTTTTGTACTGATGTTTGTAGCAATCGGCTTAATATTACTACCTATAGTGGCAATTTTTGGGTTTGTAATGGTTGTAATCGCAAGTATTAAAGCTAATGAAGGTAAAGAGTTTAATTACCCGTTTAGTTTAAATTTGATAAAATAAACACACAGTTTATTTTTATACCAATTGCATTAAATTAGTGACCTATTATAGCGATAAGAAAATAGCTCAATAACAAGGCTAAAATTATGATACATAGTTGTTCTATATAAATAATTTTTAACGTAGTTAGTGAGTTATTTAATACGCTAGAATGATCATGTTTTTAATAAAATTGGTATTATAAACCCAGCTATAGGCTGGGTTTTTACGTTTAGCCATAAGGGCATTATGCTTTATCTCACGTTATTTATTAGCGCATTTATATCTGCGACATTACTGCCTAGCTCTTCTGAGGTGATAATGGTGGGAATGATTACTCAAGATAAAGTTAATTTATGGCTTATGTGGTGCGTAGCAACACTTGGAAATGTGTTAGGGAGCTGTGTTAATTACTGGTTAGGCACGCAGGTACTGCGTTTTAAAGATAAAAAATGGTTTCCGGTATCGCAAAAAGGGCTTGATAGCGCACAAAAGCAATTTAATAAATATGGAGTGTATAGTTTGTTATTTGCTTGGTTACCGGTTGTTGGGGACCCATTAACGGTGATTGGAGGCATATTTAAAGTACGATTTAGTACCTTTTTACTGTTAGTAACACTAGGCAAAGGCGCTCGCTATTTAGCGGTTATCGCCCTTGCCGTAGGATTCGAAAAGCTTTTTTCAATAAGTTTTTAAGTGCTTATTTAGCCCAATCAAGCGTTAACGACACTGAGTCGGCAAAACGCAGTGCATGTGGTTTATCAACACGTGCTTTAGCGTAATGAACGCTTGGGTGCGCGTGACAAACGGCAAGAATTTCAGCAACTAATTTTTCTAGCAGTAAAAAGTGCCCTTGCTCTACTAAGCTAATAACTTCTTTGGTGATCACTTTATAATTAAGTGCTTGGTCAACTTCATCCGTTTTACACGCATCATCAGCAGGGTAGTGAATCTCTAGATTAATCACTACATCTTGCTTTTTTTCACGCTCATCGGGGTTAAAGCCAATAAACGTACGCAGGCGTAAATTAGTAACGTTAATAATTGCATTAGCCATAGGGTTAACCTTTTATAAGCTGCAAAAATTCGTTACGTGTTTTAGGATCGCTTCTAAAGTTACCTAACATTACTGATGTACGCATGCTTGAATTTTGCTTTTCTACACCACGCATCATCATACACATGTGTTTTGCCTCAACAATAACGCCTACGCCCTTAGCGCCAGTAACTTCTTCAACTGCTTTAGCGATTTGATGCGTTAACTGTTCTTGAATTTGAAAACGGCGTGAAAACATATCAACAATACGGGCAAATTTAGACAAGCCTAATACTTTACCGTTTGGTATATAAGCAATATGGCAACGGCCAATAAAAGGCAGTAAATGATGCTCACACATAGAGTAGAGCTCTATGTCTTGTACTAATACCATGTCGTCAGCGTCAGATGTAAATACTGCTTTATTAGTTATTTCATCAAGCGTTTGACGATACCCTTGCGTTAAATATTCCATTGCTTTTGCAGCACGTTTTGGCGTATCAAGTAAGCCTTCGCGGTTAGCATCTTCGCCTACAGCGGTGATGATTTTTTCATAACTTTCTTTTAATTCATTGTGCATAAATATCTCAGTTTATTTATATTTACTTTAAATGACGACCGCCATCAATAGGCAAAGAGCGCCCTGTGATGTAGTGGCTTTGTAATAGTAAATCAATGCTATTGATAATTTCTTGGCATCCGGGTTCAATGCCCATTAATGATTTTTTAAGGGTCTTAGCTCGATATTGTTCATCGTCATGTTCATTAAAAATAATGAGCGATGGAGCAACCGAGTTCACTTTTATATTTGGCGCATATTTAGCGCTAAACGATTTGGTTAGGTTGTCGAGTGCTGCTTTACTTGCTGCATAAGCTAAGTGTTTAGGGCTGCCTGTTTCAACTACATAATCAGTAAGATGTATTATATCGGCAGGTACTTTTTCATTTTGCTGATAGTTTAAAAGCAGCTCTGCGCACATTAAATTAATTAAATACGGTGTTTTGGCATGTATCCGCATCATATTATCAAACAGTGCTGCAAAGTCAGGGTTGTTAGCTTCGCAGTCCCAGCTTGATGCGTTATGAACAATAGCGCGCAGCGATGTTGTATGCTCTTTAAGCGTATTTATAAATGTACTAATACCTTCATCGGTACTAAAATCGGCATAAATACATACAGCGCCTTGTTGCTCTAATTTATCAACAGCGGCGTGACGAGTACGATACGTGATAATAATACTCTGCCCTTGGGCTATATAATGCTGAGCGAGTGCTAAACCAATGCGTTGGCCTGCGCCGGTAATTAAAATGGGCGATGTCATATAAGGCAGTGTTCTCTTTGGCGGGTAGTTATACCAATATAATTAAAAATATCATCATTCTATCGCTATTTCATAGGGCTATAATAGCTCACTAATTTAATGCAATTGGTATTATAAAATTCAAAGCGTTAATTTATTAAAATATACGCAGCTTCTTAATCTGTCGATCAAAAAAGCAATTAATCCTCAAAGGCATTAATTGCTTTATTTTAGCTACTAAACCTTAATCGTAAATTGTCGGAATTGGTTGACGCTTATGTTGTGTACGCGTGTAAATGCTTACAAGCTTTTGTTCAACATCATTAGACACAGGTTTACCTTCTAAAAAGTCATCAATTTGCTCATAGCTCAAACCAAGTGCTTCTTCGTCTGTTAAACCTGGGCGGTCACTTTCTAAATCAGCTGTAGGTGCTTTATCTACCAATAAAGCTGGCGCACCTAGTGCAGTAGCAAGTGCACGAACTTGGCGTTTTGATAAACCAAACAGAGGGGCTAAATCGCACGCGCCGTCACCAAATTTAGTATAAAAACCAGTAATGTTTTCAGCACTATGATCGGTACCCACTACTAAGCCTTGGCAAAAACCTGCAATTTCGTACTGAGCAACCATACGTTGACGCGCTTTAACATTACCTTTAATAAAATCTATTTGAGCTTGCTCAGGCAGTGCTTCACCACAGCCAACTACGGCAGCTATCGCTTGCTCATGCAATGCATCAGCCGCAGGTTGTACGTTTACGGTCATACGTTTACTTGGCTGAATAAAATCAACCGCCATTTGTGCTTCATCTTCGTCAGCTTGTACACCATAAGGTAGGCGCACTGCAATAAACTGATACTTGTCAGTATCGTGTTCTTTATTTAGCTCGTTTACAGCAAGTTGACATAAGCGGCCGCAGGTTGATGAGTCAACACCACCGCTAATACCCAGTACTAACGAGCGTGAATGAGCTGCTACCAAACGTGTTTTAATAAAATTAACTCGGCGAGTTATCTCAGCATTTACATCAATCGTTGGCTGAACCTTCATTTCAGCCATAATTTCGGCGCGCATTGCCAGCTCCTTATAAAATTTAATATGTGATACGCAATAAACTTATTATGTGATTTAGTTTTAGTTAATTAAAGTTTTAAATGAGCTTTTATTTGGCGAAGCTCTGCTTTTAATTTTTCTACTTCTTCAAGTAAATCGCTTAATTCTTTGTCTTTAATTACTTCGCTTGGTAGAGCAACAAAGGCATCGGCGGGATTATTTTGTTGTTCGCCAAATAAATGAATATATCGGCTGTCACGTTTTCCAGCTTCACGCTCTAGCTTTGTGACGTACTCGCTTTCAATCAGTTTATTGAGCGCTGCCTCTACTTCATTTACGTTATTAAAATCAGCAAGCCTAGCACTGCGGGTTCTTAATTCACCAGGGGTTTGAGCACCACGCAAAAGTAATAAACAAACAATGGCACGCTGCTGAGCAGAAAATTGCAGATTACTAAATTCAGTGTTGCAAAAGCGGTGATCGTATTTATTTACGCGACCCGAAAGACCTTCATCTATTGTAACCAAACGCATTTCTATTAGTTCATCAAGTGCGTTTTGCACGTCTTCATCTGTAAGACTTAACACAGGATCGCGATTAGACTTTTGGTTACATGCGTTCACGAGAGCGTTTAACGATAGCGGATAATGCTCTGGCGTCGTGCTTTGTTTTTCTAATAGGCAACCAAGAATACGTTGTTGATTTGTTGATAACTGCATAAATAATCTCAAATTAGTAAGCGTATTTTATTAGCTTACACCTTTATTGAATGCCAAGCCATTGTTGAAGCTTTGGTTGTAATGCAGCTAAATCGAGAGGCTTACTTAAATAGTCGTTCATGCCTGCGGCTAGACATTTTTCTTTATCGCCCTGCATGGCATTGGCTGTTAGCGCAATAATAGTAATATTTTCATTATCTTTACCTGCATCACCTTCTCTAATGGCTTTAGTGGCTTGGTAGCCATCCATTTCGGGCATTTGGCAATCCATTAAAACTAGCTTATATGGTTTACCTTGTTTTGCATTGAGCTTTACAATTGCCTCAAGGCCATTTTCGGCAATATCAAAAGTAACACCCGCCTGCTTTAATAGCGCAGAGGCAACCACTTGGTTTATTTTATTGTCTTCAACAAGCAATAGTTGTGGTTCTGATGAATCCAGTACTGGCGCTTTAGTTAGCTTGTTTTGAAGCTGTGCTTGTTGCTGCTGTTGTTCAATGTATTTATCGTTTGTAAGTGAGTCAAACAAATCAGACGGTGTGAGAGGTTTGAAAATCATACAGTCGACTTCCATACCTACTTTAGACTCCTCAGACGAATAACTCATTGGCGCCATAATAACTAACTTGCAACTATGCATATTTATAAAGTTTTTGAGCGCGGTGATATGCGTTTGTGGGGCTTTTTCAAAAAAGTAGTAATCAACTAAAATAGCACCAGGGTGGGTGGTTACATTACTTAAGTAATCATCAACCTCAAGATAGTTATGTATACAATTAACTTTTGCACCCCAAACAGTGAGCTGCTTATTAGCGGTGTTAGCATTTAACGAGCACTCATCAATAATTAAAATATGTTTGTTTTTAATTAAATGACTCGGTAAATCTTGTTCTTTACTTAAGCGCGGTTGTATTTGTACTGTGAAAGAAAATGTACTTCCTTCACCTTGCATACTGTTTACACTCACTTCACCGTTCATCAGTTCGCACAATTGTTTTACTATGGCAAGACCAAGCCCTGTGCCCCCAAATTGGCGTGTTGTTGAAGCATCGGCTTGTGTGAATGAGTCAAATAACGACGCTTGTTTTTTAGGGTCAATACCAATACCAGTATCAATAATCGAACATTGTAGGAACGAGCCATCCGTTGTTTCATCTATTCTGGCAGTAATGACTACTTCGCCATCAATAGTAAATTTAACCGCGTTGCCAATTAAGTTATTTAAAATTTGGCGCAAGCGGTTAGGGTCACTAATTATCTCGCTAACAGTTATTTGAGTAGCATCTAGAATAAGTTTTGTATTGTTTTGTTCTACCTTTAAAGCAAAGGACTCCACCACTTCGCCTAATAACCGAGGTAAATTAAATTGCACGTTTTCAATATCGAGCTTACCGGCTTCAATTTTAGAAAAGTCTAATATGTCATTAATTATATTAAGCAAAGATTGAGCTGATGATTGAGCAAGTTCAATATGATGTTTTTGCTGTAGGTCCAATTGAGTTTGCTTAATTATGTTAAGCATACCTAAAACACCGTTCATTGGGGTGCGAATTTCGTGGCTCATACTCGCTAAAAATTCACTTTTAGCTTCAACAGCTTGTTCGGCGGTTTCTTTGGCAGAAACTAGTTTTTGTTCGGTTTCAATTCGCTGTTGGCTTGAGTGCAAGCTGCCTATTAACGCTGCAACGGCAATTAAAAAGCTTTCTTCGTTTTTAGACCAGTAGCGTTTTGATTGGCATTGCTCTGCGCAGACGACTCCTATAGCGCCACTTCCTGCAGGGATTATTACGCACAGCATTGATTTAATCTCGAGAGTCATTAAATACTGTTCTTTAATTGGCTCGAGTATTGGGTGTTCTTGGGCGTCAGGCACATTAAATACAGGCTGGTGATCTATTGCATTAAAAAAGCCGGGAAGATTTTTTCTTAGCCAAATAGAGTCAATTTTATCACTAGACGAATGTTTGCTATGTATGGCAAAAGGGCTTAGTTGGGATTTGTCTTCATTAAAAAACCAAATACTGGCACGTTTAATATCAAATGCTTGGCAGATTGCTTTAGTAATAATGTCTTTTGATTGGCTAAGTTGCCCATTTAATATTAATTTATTAACGGTCAGGGAGGCTAAAATTTCGTTGTGTAATGCGGTTTTATTATTTTCTAATTCAATTTTTTTACGGGTATCAATATTCTGTAATGAGCCAAAGATACGTGTGCATCGTCCATTTTTTCGTTCTGCTTCACCATGTACAAGTACCCAAACAGATTCACCTTCTTCATCCATTACTTCTAATTCAACTTCGTAGCTTTCACCATATTTTATGGCTCGTTCAATTAAAGGTTTAATTGTTTCTCTGCTAGTGCCTTGTTTAAAGTAATTTAAATCTGTAGGCCATTCTGGTTGGTTATTTAATGGGTATTTAAATAGTTTTTTGGTCATATCAGACCAATATACTTGTTTCGTTTCTAAGTTAAATGACCATGCGCCTATTTGGGCTAGATCACTCATTGCTTCAAGCATTTTTTCGTTTTGTTGCTGACGATTAAGCATTTTCAAAAAGAATAAAAAGGCCCAAATTAATAATCCGCAAATAATAATAATTGATAACCTAAGTGGCCACACAGCTGAATTTGGTGGGCTCCAACCTATTTTAGGTGCTACGTAAAGTTGCCAATTGCCACCTTGAAAGCTTAACGTAAACTCAAGGGGGTCTTGCTCTATTATATTTTGATTACCGTAAAAAAACTCCCCTTTGCTGCCAAGTCCATGCCTGCCTTGTAAAGCGACGTTGTATTCTTTTTCTAGCTCATAAATACCTGAATTTTCATAGACTTTGTCAATGTTGAGAACAACTGAAAGTAATCCCCAAAAGCGATTATCTGGCGGTATGTAAACAGGAACTCGGGCTATAAGTGCTATGTCACCTTGGATTAATTTTAATGGGCCAGCCATTACAATGGTATTTGTATCACGAGCTCTAATAGCATCAGCGCGTTGGTTTTTTTCTTCTAAAAAGTTTAAACCGAGTGCTTTTTCATTACCTTTTAAGGGGTAAGTCATACGAATTACCATATCGGGTGCGCCACCAATATTGCGAAGCTCATTTGAGGTTTTAAATAGTGGTTGGGCAATTTGTTCAAACTGTGTTTGCTGTAAATCAGGCTGTGCTGCTACGGCAACACCTAAGCCTCGAACTAGTTGGATATTAGAAACTAAAATAGATTCTAATTGAGCTCGATATGTACTTACTTCAGAAAGAATTTGTAGGCGATGAGCATCTTTAACACGATTGTAGTTAATACGATCAAGTACGATACCAACTAGTACAGTTAGCGTAAGCGATAACCAAAAGGTCAACTTAAAGTTATGAACGTTCGTTTTTTTATTGTTAGTAGATGGTGGCATTTGCTACATCGTGGCGTTAATTTAGGCAAATTAACTATAGCTAATTTATTACACAAATGAAAACGGCGCATTAACAAATGCGCCGTTTATTTTTTATAATTAGTAGTTTAGCGAGTTACGAGTCGCTAACTTCACGCGCCCAGTGATTTTGCTTTGCTACATGTAGCTTGCGGTAACCATCAAGTAGCGCCGCATGCTTTTTAAAGCCTTCAAGCGATAAACCAGGGAAAGTTAAACCGTTAAACTGCTTTTTACCTTCGGCAATTTCTATAGCCAGCGCTACATTATTAGCACCAAACATTAAGCCTAGTGCATCTTGGTAATCTGCGTATTCGCGCTCGTCATCGTATTTAATTTCAAGAACTGCTTTTAAACAGCGGAAGTGGCGCATTGCCTCTTCGTTTACTTGGCCTGTATGAAGTATCCAGTCAACCCAATCAATGGCTTCTTCGCTGCCTGCAGCTAAACATAGGTGTGCTTTAAGCTCACCTATACGCAGTGTGTGCCATGGTGTGTCGGCATCGGTTGCAAGGCCAATAAATTCTGCGGCGCGGATAATATCGCTGTGGCCTGCTTCTTCAAGGCTGTCGTAAATTTCCATCCATTGCTCTGCATCGTACTGATCAAGCGATAGGAATGTTTCGCGAAATTTTGCGCCTTCGTTGTTGTTACGCCAAATAAGCTCATCAACAGGGTAAATGTCAGACATGCCAGGTACTAAAATACGACACGCGTATACGTTTAGGTGCGTGTAATCCATGATGTAGATATCATGATCCATGCTATGAATTAGATCAGTACAGAAGTTATATTCTTCTTCAGTTGTTCCGCTAAAGTCCCAGTGTACAAATTCAAAATCAGGTTTTGCACGGAAAAAATCATGCGAAATCAAACCGCTTGAATCAATAAAGTGCAGTTCAATGTTCTCTGGTGTTGCTACTTCGTCGTTATCAAAGGTAGCAGGTTGGAATACATCTAGCTGATCAAGACGACGACCTTGTAGTAACTCAGTCACGGTACGTTCAAGCGCAACTTCAAATGATGGGTGAGCACCAAAAGAAGCAAATACAGAACCATCTGTTGGGTTAATAAGCGTTACGCTCATTACAGGGTATTTACCCCCAAGTGACGCATCGGCAATACGTAAATGAAAGCCATGGCTGCGAAGCTCTTCACACGCTTCGTGAATTTTAGGGTATTGCTTAACAACGTCTTCAGGCACGATTGGTAAACAAATACCTTCGGCGATGATACGGTTTTTAATAGCACGTTCAAATACTTCTGATAAACCTTGTACGCGAGCTTCAAACTTGGTGTTACCTGCGCTCATACCGTTAGATACAAAAATATTACCGATAACGTTTACCGGAATGTATACGTCTTGGTTATCGCGTTGGCGTGTGTATGGCAGGGTACAAATACCACGATCGATATTGCCTGAGTTAAAATCAAAAAGGTGTGATGCGTTTAGTTCGCGCTCTGGGTCAAAGTAATCCCATAAGCTTTCATCCATAATGCCCTCTGGCACTTCATCGCCTTCAACTTTAAACCATTTTTCGCTTGGGTAATGAGTAAACTCGCCATTAGCAAATTCTTCACCTAGATAAAAGTCTGCAAAAAAGTAGTTACAGCTTAAACGTTCAAAGTATTCACCGAGTGCTGAAGCAATAGATGCTTTGTCGGTTGCGCCTTTACCATTGGTAAACATAACACCGCAGTCGCTGTCTTTTATATGAACCGAATAACAGTTAGCTACAGGGTTAAGCCAAAGCGCTTCTTCAACATTAATGTTTAGGGCTTTAAGCTTGTTTTGCATGGTAGAGATTGACGATTCTAGGTCGCGGTCTTTACCTTTGATAAATGTTTTTTCAGTCATATTTTACTCAACTAGTTCTGCACGATGTGTGGAGCGGACATTATCGTGGATTTTGATGTTTATTTCACCCTTTGCGAGCAAGAACATTATTATTTAATAAAACTGTGGTTATTATATGTGCTTAACGCTTGGTCAAAACGTGCAAAGGAAACGGTGATGTTTAAAGTAATCAAACGCTTGTTGTTATTAATTGTGATATTAGGGCTGGCAAGTACCGCTGTTGTTTATGGGGTACTTAGTTTAAGTTTACCCGCCCTTGATGGAAACGGACGCAGTAACGCGGTAGCAGAGCCTGTAAAAATTTCGCGAGATGCATTAGGGCAAGCAGTAATAAACGCCAATAGCCGAAACGACGCCGCCTACGGTTTAGGTTATGCGCATGGGCAAGACCGGTTTTTTCAAATGGATTTACTAAGGCGTAATGCCGCAGGTGAGTTAAGTGAATTATTTGGCGAAGCAGCGTTGGGGCTCGATAAAAAAATGCGTTTTCATCAATTACGTAAACGCAGCCAAATTATTTTACAAACCCTGCCTGAGACCGATAAGCAATTACTTAAAAGTTACGCTCAAGGTGTAAACGAAGGTTTAGCGCAAGTAGGGTATTCAAGCTTTGAATATTTACTAACCGGTGCAGCGCAAAAGCCATGGCAAAGTGAAGACAGCCTACTTGTGATATTTAGCATGTACCTTGATTTACAAAGCGCCACATTTGAGCGTGACCAAGCACTTATTCAAATTGAGCAAGCGTACACAAAGCAAATGGTTGATTTTTTAACGCAACCAAGTAAGTACCAAGCCGCGCTTGATGGCAGTAAATTAGCGCTTTATAGCGGCGGCATACCTACTTTTCCCAATCAAACAGAGCATATAGTTAAAAGCATTGAAGCCAACCAAGAGCGCGGCAGTAATAACTGGGCTGTTACAGGAGCGCTGACTAAAACAGGGGCTGGTATGGTGTCGGATGATATGCATTTATCGATGGCAGTACCTGTAATTTGGTACAGGGCACAATTAAATTACATGCACAGTGGTGAGCAGACTCAGGTAACCGGTGTATCGCTGCCCGGCGCACCTGCCATTGTTGTTGGCACTAACAACAATGTTGCATGGGGATTTACTAACGGTTATTTAGATACAGCCGATTGGGTTGTATTAAACGATGATAGTAAAACATGGCAAGTAGATGAACCTATTGCATTACCCGATGGGGAGGTTGAAAACTATTCATTAATACTCAGTGAATACGGCCCTGTAAAATATATTAACGAAAAACCTTATGCGTTGAGCTGGGCTGCCCATCAGCCTTATGCCGTTAATATGGAGTTATTAAAATTAGAGCAAGCCAAAACGGTAGATGATGCACTTGCTGTCGCAAGCGATGTAGGTATTCCGGTACAAAATCTTATGGTGGTAGACAGCCTTGGTAGCGCAGCGTGGAAAAACATGGGGGGTATACCGGCTCGTAAAGCGCCAAGTGAGCTTGGCGTAAATGCCGATGACTACTCAGCGCTTTGGCAGCAAAATGAATTACAACGCCCTTTTATTAAAAACCCGCAAAACGGTCGATTATGGACTGGTAATTCTCGCGTGGTATCGGCTGAGGATGACGCGCGTTTTGGTAATGGTGGCTATGCACTCGGCGCACGTTCGAGTCAAATTCGCGATAGATTATTTGAAAAACAAGCATTTGCTGAGAGCGACTTTTACGCATTACAACTTGATAACCAAGCTCGCTTTTTAATGCCTTGGCATGCTCTGCTATTAAAGCAATTAAAAGCCGATACAACTAAAAATCAGCAATATATAACAGCGCTTGAAAACTGGCAGCAATGTGCGTGTTCAACCTCCATAGGGTATACCTTAGTTAAGCGCTACCGCGATGAAGTGATTAATATTTTATTTAGCAGTATGGAAGATGAATTAAATAAACAACAAGGCACACTTAAATACGTAAAACGAGATTTAGAGCCCGCTGTTTGGCAGCTTATAAACAACAGGCCCGACACATGGATAAACCCACAATTTAAAAGCTGGGATGAGCAGTTACAAGGAGCATTTAGCCAAACTATTACTAAGCTTACAGAACAATTTGGTAATAACGTACAAAACTGGCAGTGGGGCAAGGTAAATGAGTTAGTGATAGAGCATCCGTTTGCAAAGCAAATGCCGTTACTTGCTAAGTTATTAAATATGCCCACAGCAGCGGGTTTTGGAGATAGTTATATGCCGGCCGTACAAGGGCGTAGTTTTGGCGCATCGCAGCGTTTTATTGCTCAACCTGGGCATTTAGAGCATGCAATTTTAGCTATTCCCGGTGGGCAATCGGGGCACCCTCTTTCTGAATTTTACAGAGCGGGGTTTAGTGATTACGTAGAAGGTAAGCATACACCTTTGTTGCCTCAAGAGTTAATACATCAAATAGTAATAAAGCCGACACGATGAACTAAAGTATAGCTAAACACGTTCTATATAATTACCAATAAAACAACAGAGAACTAAAATGAAAAAAATACTACCCGCATTAATAACAGGTTTATTACTAAGCACTACAGCGCAAGCAGATGATGGCCCAGTAACAGCACAAAAGCTAAGTGAGCATGTATACGTACTATTTGGGCAAGGCGGTAATATTGCAGCAAGTGTAGGTGATGATGGCATTTATATTATTGATGATCAGTTTGCCAAACTCTCAGATGATATTAAAAAAACCATTAGCGATTTAAAACCAGGCAGTGCAGAGTTTGTTATTAATACTCACCATCATGGCGATCATACCGGTGGCAACGAGAACTTTGCTAAAGCGGGTGCGCACGTTATAGCCCACGACAATGTACACAAACGTTTAGAAGAGCAGCACGGGGAAGGGTCAGACTTTTTACCGCGCATTAGTTTTGGTCACGACTTAAAACTACATTTTAATAACGAACACGCCCATGTAGTGCATTACGAACATGCACACACCGATGGCGATTCGGTTATCTTTTTTAGTAACGACAACATAGTGCACATGGGCGACATTTACTTTAATTTTGGCAGCTTACCGTTTGTTGATGTAGATAGCGGCGGCAGCGTTGATGGTATTTTAGCGGCAGTAAACGATGTAGTTAATCAAATTGACGACAACACTAAAGTAATACCAGGACACGGCAAGGTAAGTGACCGTTCAGGACTGATAGCGTATGGTAAGCTAGTTCAAAACGCGAAAGACGTAATGCTAAAAGCAATGCAAAATAATGCAAGCTTAGAGCAAGTACTTAAAGCCGATCCATTGGCTGAGCTGAATCTTGAATACGCAGGCTGGTTACCAAAAGAGAAAGTAACCACACTTTTTTATCGTAGCTTAAAGTAGTACGCGTAACGTAAAAAACATGATACAAAGCTGAGTGTACTTTAACGTACATTCGGCTTTTATTTTCTTATGCCCAAAGGAGTTGTGTATGTCGGCAGAAAAAACCCATCTTGAAATTTGTAACTTAACCAGAGAGCAATATCCGCAAATTAAAACCTTGATGGATCAAGCGTATCCCGACTTAGGCGGTGCGTGGCCAAGTCATACCATTTTTAGATTAATAGACCAGTTTCCTGAAGGGCAAATAGGTATTGTGGATGACGGCGTGCTGGTGGGCTTAGCATTAAGCGTGCAGGTTGATTACACGCGTTTTTCAAACCCGCATACATACGAAGATATTGCAGACGGTCACGACCGTGTATTTAGCGATACCGACGGCGATGCGCTATACGGCTTAGATGTTGCTATTAGCGAAAGTCACAGAGGCATGCGTTTAGGTCGTCGCCTTTATGATGCCCGTAAAGAATTGTGCCGCCAATATAACTTACGCGCTATTTTAGCAGGTGGGCGTATTCCGCGTTATTACAATCACAGCAGTGAAATGACGCCAATGGAATACATTGCAAAAGTAGATCAAAAAGAATTATACGATCCTATTTTAAGTTTTCAGTTATCTAACGATTTTCAGGTAAAACGATTACTTAAAAAGTATTTACCGGAGGATCAAGAGTCTGTTGGTTACGCCACTCTACTTGAGTGGAATAACATCATGTATGAGCCAACCGACACGGTACTTGAGTCAACTAAATCAATCGTGCGTGTAGGTGCTGTGCAATGGCAAATGCGTTGTGTTGAATCGGTTGAAGAAATGCTAAAGCAGGTTGAATACTTTGTAGATACCGTATCTGACTACAAAAGTGACTTTATACTATTCCCTGAGTTTTTTAATGCGCCACTAATGGGGCTAGGAAATCAAAGTAATCAAACAGAAGCGATTCGCTATTTAGCGGAATACACCGAAACGTTTAAAAACGCCATGTCGCGTATGGCAATAGAATACAACGCTAATATTATTACCGGCTCTATGCCACTTGCCGAAGATGATAAAATTTATAACGTAAGTTACCTATGCCATCGTAGCGGTAAAATAGACGAGCAACGTAAAATACACATAACCCCGCATGAGCAAAACGATTGGGTTATTCAAGGCGGCGATAAAATTGCCGTGTTTGATACCGATGCCGGTCGTGTAGGTATTCAAATTTGTTACGATGTAGAGTTTCCTGAGCTTTCACGCATATTGGCCAAACAAGGGTTAGATATTCTGTTTGTGCCATTTTGGACTGATACTAAAAACAGTTATTTACGTGTGCGCCACTGTGCACAAGCGCGTGCAATAGAAAACGAATGTTATGTGGTAATTGCAGGTTCGGTGGGTAATTTACCAGAGGTAGAAAGTCTTGATGTGCAGTACTCACAATCGGCGGTATTAACGCCATCGGACTTTTCGTTCCCGCACGATGCAACACTTAACGAAGCCACACCAAACACCGAAATGCTGCTATTTAGTGACCTTGATATGGATAAACTTAAAATTCTTCACAGCGAAGGCACTGTGCGTAATTTAAAAGATCGCCGCGAAGATTTATACGAAGTGATTGTTAAAAAGAGAGACGTTTAATGGCGTGGGTGTACTTAATTATTGCTGGGTTACTTGAAATTGGCTGGCCGATTGGCTTAAAAATTTCGCAAAACGCTGATACTCGCTGGCAAGGTATAGCAATAGCGGTGGTATTTTTAGTCGCTAGTGGTTTTATGTTGTGGCTTGCACAAAGGCAAATATCAATGGGTACCTCATACGCCGTATGGACAGGTATTGGCGCCGCCGGTACGTTTTTAGTGGGTATATTGTTTTATAACGATGCCGCTACATTTGGTCGTATTGCGGGAGTATTAATGATTATTAGTGGTGTGATAACACTAAAAATCAGCTCTTAGAACCAGTTCTTAAAGCTATAAAAATTATAACAGCGCAGGTATAAAAGCCTGCGCTTTTTTATGCCCTTAATTCGGCAACATAACCAAAACAGCGGCAATGGCTATGAGTATTAAGCCAGCAGTATCTTGTTTCTTAAGTGGCTGCTTTAACCAAAGAACGGCAATTAGCATGGTAAAAAACACTTCAACCTGTCCAAGTGTTTTAACGTAAGCAACGTGCTGTAAGCTCATTGCACTAAACCAGCCAATAGAACCGACACAACTAAAAACACTAATTGCGGCTGTAGTACCTTTGTATTGCCAAAGTTTACTAAGTGTTTGCGGCTCTTTTAATAATAAATAGCCCAGTAGTATTAGTGTTTGTAAGCTAATTACAAACAGCAAAACCCAAGCTGCTGAGTGAGGAAATAATAATCCTGAATTTAAGCTCGCTTCTCGTACCCACAGCGATGTAAGTGCAAAGCAAGTACCACAAGCCAGTCCTAGTAATGCTGTTTTAGCATTAAAGTGTTTAACGCTTGTTATGCCACTGAGTAGCAATACGGCAATAGCGCCAAAAAACACACCAAGCCAACCGAGCAAAGAAAGTGCCGAGCCAAAAAATAATACACCTAAAATGGCTGCTACTAACGCCTCGCTTTTGGCAAGACCAGCACCTACGGCGTAATTATTCATTTTAAATAACTTAACCATTAAACCAGTGGCAAGTATTTGCATCACACTTGCGCCTACAATAAATCCCCAAAAGGCATTATTAAACGTAGGCATGGCTGTATCTTGATATTGATACAAACCATATAAATACACGCCAGCAATAGGGCCTGCGATAATAAAGCGAGAGAGTGTTACGCCAGCCACACTCACATCGTTACTTAATTTACTTTGCAGGGCATTACGCCATGCTTGCATGAAGGCGGCTAAAAAAGTGAAAAATATCCAGGTCATGGTCGTCATCGTTAAAATGTAAGGCAGTAAAGTTAACAAGCTTTGTGAAGTAAAGCGATGCATTAACTATGATGTTGAATATTCATCATCTGCGACATTATGTCGCATGGGTTTTAGGATAAATTTAGCTATAGTAAGCCTGATGTTATTGTTAGCCGCCAGAGTTTGTCATAAAACGTATCTGGCGGCTTTTTTATTATGCTTATGCTAAATTATCCGAAACATAAAAAGGATAAATTATGACAACATTAGTTGTATGTGCATTACTTGCGGTATTAATGCCTTACTTTGCAAAAGTGCCGGTTGCTATAGCAATGGCAAAATTGGGTCGATACGACAATAAACACCCAAGGGCGCAACAAACAAAATTAACCGGCTTTGGTGCACGGGCGCTCGCTGCTCATCAAAACTGTTTTGAATCGCTTGCTGTTTTTGCTGTCGCTATTGCAGTTGTGCTGGGCACTAACTCTGTAGGTGCAGTGACCGAATCGCTAGCGGTTACGCATATTGTGTCGCGTATTTTGTATTGCGTATTTTACTATATGAACCTAGATATAATTCGTTCATTAGTGTGGTTTATTGGTTTGGGTACAGCCATTGCCATGATTGTGGTGAGTTTGTAGGTTTATATTTTAAAACCACAAAGCAAGCAGCCTAAAAGGGCGCTTGCTTTGTAGTCTTGAACAACTCGTGGCGTTAATGCGATACTTTAATTCGCTCAATTAAATCGGTAGGCGCCACTTCACTATTAATCGCAAAATCTAGTTGTACAAGTACATCTTCAAAACCTGAATCTGATGCTTTATATTTCCATTTTGCTAGCGCCTCTTTCGCTGATTTATCAAAAACATCTTTTGGTTTAGATTGAATAACACTAATATTTTTTGTTTTACCGTTAGCTGCAATATCGTATTTTAATACAACAGAGCCGCTGATCCCTTGTTGAGCTGCTTGTATTGGGTAAGCAGGTTCAATGCGTATTGTTGGTGAAATGTGATCCTCTTTAGTCATTGCTTCTGGTTGCTTTGCAATCGCTAATCCGCTTAGCATACTTGCTGCTACAAGCAATAAGCCACCTTTAGCAAACTTTGAACGCTCCCCGCTGTGTTTAATATTAGTTAGTCGTTGTAACATGGTTTTTTTATCTCCGTAGTGTGAATAAGCCATAAGTCCTGTGGGCGCATTTGCCGCGCAGTTTATTAAGGCTTTACTATATAAAATATGTTGTTGTGTGGTTTTATTGCTAAGTACCCGTTCATCACAAGTCAGCTCTTGTAGTCGGCGCATGCTTGCGTAACAAAACCAAGCTAGTGGGTTAAACCAAAGTAAAATAGTAGGTAGTAACATAAGTGCGTTTGTTAGGTTGTCTTTGCGTTTTATGTGTACGTTTTCGTGCTCTAAAATAAGCGCTAATGTGGCTTTATCAAACTGGGTATTGTAGTTACTCGGTAACACCAGCTTGCTGTTTAAAATACCGACCACCATTGGCGTGGCTACATGTTGGCTGGTATAAGTTTTAACATCAGCGGTAAGAGTGCCTTCAAATTGTGTTAACTCAGTTAACTGCAGGCTTTTAACAAAGCGGGTATGCGTAATGAAGCTAGCTATTAATAACTCAGCGGTAATAAGTACATACATGAGCGCCCAGCTAATACCCATTTCGTGTGTAAAAGGCTGGTTAGGGGTGATTAAGTAATGGCTAATATTGCTATTTTGCAGTGGTTTAATCGCATTTGGTAAATTAGCAATCACCAATGCCGCAGGTAATAGCCATGCTAATTTATATACAAACCGCGAGCCAAGGGCGTTTAAACCAAATCGCTCGAGTAAAATAAAACCACAAAACAAAATGCTTAATAGTAATTGCTGCTCAATTAACCAATTAAAACCAGTTTGAATAACCATGTTAATCCCTTACTTTTGGTTTTTTTCCCAGTCATCTATAACTTTTTTAAGCTCGTTTATATCTTGCTGAGAAAGCTGCTCCGATTTAGCAAAGCCACTCACAAGTGGCGCAATACGCCCACTAAAAAATCGCTCAATAAAGTTTTGGCTTTCTTTTAGGGTGTAGTCGGCGCGCTCCATACAGGGAGTATAAATATATTGGCGACCTTCTTTTTCAAATGTAAGTGCGCCTTTTTTTACTAGTCGACCTAGCAGGGTTTTAATGGTTTTTTCGTGCCATTGCTTATCGTCGCTTAAGCGCTCAATTATTTGGCTCGCGGTGGCGGGGTAGTTAATCCAAAGTGCGTCGAGCACGTCAAACTCTGCTTTTGATAATTCAATCATTTTATCGCCTACAAGTGTAATCTTTAATTTAAGACTACACCTGTAATCTATTTTTGCAAGTTTATTTTTAACTTTTTGAGATATAGTTAAGTGACTTGGTATTAGATTTTTGAAATATCGTTTTTATTAATTTGTATATATTGGTTTTCAGGTAGGTTTAGCTTTGAAAGGGGGAGGTCACTAAATTGCACTCTAAATAAGTCAATTACTTTGTATCCGCAGTAATGCGCCATTTTACGTATTTGTCTGTTTAGCCCTTGTTTTAAAACAATACTAAACTGATTACTGGCTATTTTATTTACCTCACAAGGCAGGGTTATGTGTTTATCAACGGGTACGCCTGCTGCCATTTTTTTACAAAAATCATCGTCTAAGGGCTTATTTACGGTGACTAAATAATGTTTAGGCTGGTGGAAATCAGGATGTATTAGTTGATTACAAAAATCCCCATCGTTGGTTAAAATAAGCAAACCGCGAGAGTCTTTATCTAATCGACCAATAGGGTAAACACGGGTGAGTGTGGGCAAATGGTGAATAAGGCTGGCAGGGTCATCAATATTTAATTTACAGTCAATACCTACTGGTTTGTGGTACGCAAAATAAACTAAATCGGCAGCACCTTTAATTTCTTTTTCGTTCACTATTATTGTGTCTTGCTCATCAACGTGATCTATATGATTTGCTGGGCGATTATTTACAGTCACCACACCTTCATCAATTAAACGCGATGCCTGTTTACGAGAGCAAATACCTGCATGGGCAATATATTTAGCGAGTCGAATTTTTGTGATCATAACGTGTGACGCCAGCGGCTAATAAAAATTTGATCGCGATTATAGCAAAGCTGCGTATCGATAATGCTAAATATAAAAAGGTAAACATGATGGGTATTAAATTTTCACAGTTAAAAAAGCACGAACCGCTACAAAAAGTTATTGTTCACTCGTTAGATATGGCGCTTTATCAAGTATCAGTGATGATTAATAACGTTGAATATTATGTAACAGAAGACAGCGGTGAGTTTTTAAGAGCACTCAGCCCACTGCATGTACAAAAACGTTTTGAAAAAATAGCGTACGCACAGATGATGTTAAGGCAAACAAGCGCTTACGACGAAATGTGCGGCCAGCCGGATAAAACCAGCAGCAATATGCTTGAAGTACCTTATGGTAAAAATAATCTTTATTGATTGAGCTAATTTGCTAGTATCTGCTTTTTAAGGGCGATAAATGTATCAATTAAAAGTAGATAATACCGATGCGTTAAACTCAGCGCTTCGCGCACAAATGGTTGAATTTAACGCCCAGCATTTTGATGCGCAAAGGCTGCCATTAGGCTATAAATTTACTGATGAGCAGGGCGAGCTTGTTGCCGGTATTAGTGGGTGTGTGTTTGGAAATTGGCTGATGATTAGTTGGCTTTGGTGTAGCGATAGTGCACGAGGTAAAGGGCTTGCAGATAAACTGCTAATGGCACTTGAACAAGCAGCTATTGAGCTAGGTGCTACAACTGCTCAGCTTGATACACTTGATTTTCAAGCAAAACCCTTTTATGAAAAGCGCGGTTATAGTGTTAAGTATCAACTTAATAATTACCCACGCTCAGGTACGCGTTACTTTATGGAAAAACCACTTTAATTTTTGCTGGCTATTTTGCTTTTAGTGGCTCGCCTTCAAAGGTAATACCTAAAAAAGGTGTTGCCTCTGGTGCTAACATAAACGTGCGAATGTTCATATGATCATCCCCTTTAGGGTTTTGCAGCACGTCTTCTCGGTAAAACTTACCAAAACAATCCAACGTATTTTGTTTACTTAAATCGTTTAATTTAGCAAATGCAAAAATTTTACATGAGCCGTTGTTCTCACTCGCAGCGCTAAGTAATCCATGGTTATTAAAGCCACATGCAGTAAAGTCGTAATTTGCTTCTATCACGGCCATTGTATCGGTAAATTGAATGCTTTTTGGGTTTTCTGCAAGGGTTTTTAAATAGTCATTTAGTGTCATGTGTTACCTTTGGGTTTTTAATTATTTAGCGCTCAACTCTAGCTCATCTGTTTGCTGATTTATATTGAATTTAAATCGCGATAGAAAGTTCATTCCTAGCAAACCTTGCCCGCGGGTGTTTTCAATACTCAACACTTCAAAACCATAAATAATTTGCGAGCCCACTTTAAACGATTCAATTTGATAACGCTTTACAATAATTTGACCGTTAGCTGTATTTACCGTTACATCGCCTAAATATAAAGGTTGTGGCGAAATTTGCTCAATTATACTTGTAGGTAGCGAGGTCACGCTTGCGCCAGTATCAATCATTAGTTCGGTCGATA
Source organism: Pseudoalteromonas sp. SG43-4 (assembly GCF_014164325.1). NCBI lineage: Bacteria > Pseudomonadati > Pseudomonadota > Gammaproteobacteria > Alteromonadales > Pseudoalteromonadaceae > Pseudoalteromonas > Pseudoalteromonas sp. SG43-4. The sequence goes on from NZ_JACJFB010000014.1 coordinate 94,609, forward strand.
GATTGTTATTTATTTCGGTGTTTATTAAGTAATGTGCGCCGTAAGGCGTTAAAGCAACGAAGTCGTCTTGCGATTGTGCTTTATTGATCATCGCTTGCAGTGTTTGCACTTGGCTTTTTAGATTGTGCTGGTTTGGCATTCGATCAAGAGTTGCTTGTGCACTAATTAAATCGCCTTGCTGAAAGTAGGCGTACGCAAGCGGATATAAAAACTGCGCGTTATCGCTTTTATAATCAAGCCAAATTTGTGTTTGCTCAATAATAGTTTGCCAATATTGTTGCTCAGTTAATGTGTGTAATTCGTTTTGAGTGAGCGTATTTAAAAGTGTATTTGCATTACTTTGCTGATCAGCAGGCAGTAATGAATTAAGCTCAAATAAAGCAATAATGGCGTTTTGTGTTTGCTCGCTATTTATTAAATACTCAACCTGTAAATTAAGTAACTCTACGTTATAAGGGCTGTTATTTAATAGCGCATTGAGAAATGATTCGCTGAGTAATAAATTGCTATTTAGCCATATTTTAAGCTGCACTAGCCACGATGAATAAAGGTTTTTTGCGATTTCTGGATTGCTGTTTTTGAGTTGTTGATAGCTACTAAGTGCGGCTTCAAATTGGTGTTTTTTAAACTGCTGCTTTGCCGTATTTAATAGCGTATTTTGTTGTTTAGGCGATATGCTTTTTTCAGCACCTTGCGTTTTTTGTACTTTGGTTGGCGCGGGCTGCGGCCACAATAAATAAGCGTTAAGGCTAAGTGAGCCAATTAATAGCAAGGTAATTAGCTTGGTATAGTGGCTCATTGTGACCTCTTATTTAATGCAATTGGTATTATTTAATAAAGTGCGTTAAGGCATGAATATTGGCTATTTCAATATCAGCCAGCCCTTTATAAGCATAATTGGCGCCTTGATCGTTTAACCATACCGATTGGCAACCGGCATTATTTGCGCCTTGTACGTCGGTATCTAGGCTATCGCCAATGTGTAAAATTTCACTTTTAGCAACGTTTAAGTGCTCGGCGGCTTTATCAAATAAGGTGCTGTGAGGTTTTGCTTTACCGTGCATACCGGCTTGTAATACAAGCTCAAATTTATTGTGTAAGTTAAAGCGTTCAATTTCAACATTACCATTAGTTATAGCAACCAGCGTAAAGTGCTGGGCTAAGTTATCTAGCAGTTTTAGTACGTCGTCGGTTACCACTATTTTACTGCGCGCATCGGCAAAGGCGTTGTAGGCAGCATCGGCATGGTACTCTACCTCTTGCTCATTCAAATCTAGTTTAGAAAGGGCTAAGCGCAATGTATGTTGGCGCCATTTAGTGACGTTATCAGCAAGTTCAGGTAACTTTAATACGGCCTCATTGCGGCATTGTTGCCAGTATTTTGGGCCTTGGGCTAAGTAGCTCGGGAGCGCGTTTAAATAATTTTGCTGCGCTTTAACCGCTGCTTTTATAATGGGGTGATTGTTGTAAAGAGTGTCGTCTAAATCAAAGCTCATGACAGAAAATGGCTTAATAGCACGATTAAATCGGATCATTTTTATTTACCTAATCAGTTCGTTTTTTTGCACGAGGGTGAGTGTTGTCGTACACCTTGGCTAAATGTTGAAAATCTAAATGTGTATACACTTGTGTAGCCGACAAACTGCTGTGCCCTAGTAACTCTTGCACGGCGCGTAAATCACCAGATGATTCTAAAATATGTGACGCAAACGAGTGGCGCAGCTTATGCGGATGAACCTGCGAGCTAATGCCTTGTTTTATTCCCCACTCTTGCATACGCAGGCGCACTTGGCGAATCGAAATACGGTTTTTTTGGCTACTTAAAAATACTGCTATTTCATCGGGCTTTGCAAACTGAGGGCGTATTGTGAGCCATTTTTTTAATGCGTCTAACGCTTTTTTGCCCACCGGAATTAATCGCTCTTTATTACCTTTACCACGCACTAAAATTTCACCATTGGCAGCGCTAATATCTTGCATGTTAGCGCCAACTAACTCGCTTATACGCAGCCCTGATGAATACATTAACTCCATCATTGCTTTATCTCTAATTGCGAGAGGTTCGTCGTCGGGTATTTCGAGCAAGCGTGCCATTTGATCTACATCGAGATTTTTAGGTAGGGGCTTTGCAAACTTAGGGCCTTTTATACCTATTGCCGGATTATGGTAATGCGATTGCTCGGCAATATTTTTTGCTTTTAAAAATTTATATAAGCTGCGAATACAACTGAGCTTTAAGCTAATTGTACGGCCACTTAATTGTTTTGATCGCAGTGCCATGCTGTAGCGGCGAATATGTTCGCCTTGTACGCCAAACCAGTCATCACATAGTTTGCTAAAATAAAGGGCTGCAAAGCCAAGTTGGCTTACGTATTGATTAACTGTGTGCGCTGAATATTGTTTTTCAAACTTTAAATAATCGCTAAATAGCGTTATGGGTGTACGCCAGTGGTCGCTTAGCGCGGTAATATTAGGCGCATCGTCACTCATGCTAGTTTTTGTAACCGCAGGTGTAATGCGTTTATAAAGTCGAGCACAAACAGGTTATCTTGCGCGGGCTCAAAATGGTTTACGTTATTGCTACCAAACGCCAAAATAGCGATAGGGTGCTTGGTGTCGCCAATTAAATAAATAGCGACGGATTGTGTATCTTCACTAAATAATTGTTCGCGCTCTTGTTTATTAATTCGCCCTAAATAATGCCCAGAATGGGTAAGGCGATGCGCAATAAGCTCGTCGTACTCGGGATTATATTTTACTAATTTGCAGTCGTTAACATCTTCACTTGAGCAGATTATATTGCGTAGATTATTTGCAAGAGTGTCAAAGTCGTCATGATTCCAAAGCTGGCGATGACATTGGCTAAACAAACGATATACGAGCTCGTTTTGCGTTGCATGCTTGCTCATAGCATCTATTTGGCTTTTTAAAAGCGTGTTGTGCTCGCGTAATTGACGTTGCTGAATATGTACTAGTGACGTTGCACCTTGAGCTTGCTGTTGCAGCTCAAGTTGTGCGAGTAGCTCGGGGTGATGAACTAAAAAGTCAGGATGTTGCTGTAAGTAATTAATAATCTGCTCTGTACTTAGCTCGCTCATAGTGCTACTTGTCCGTCGAAAACATGCTCTGCGGGACCAGTCATGCGTACCGGGTGACCTTCACCACTCCAGCGCACTTGCAAAGTACCGCCCGGCAAATCTACTTGAACGGTTGTTGATAGTTTATTTTGCATATGACCAATCACCATCGCTGCACATGCACCTGTGCCACAGGCTAGGGTTTCGTTAACGCCGCGCTCCCACACTCTTAGCTTAATGTGTTCTTGCGATACAACCTGCATAAAGCCAATGTTCGCTTTTTGGGGAAAGCGTTCATGGTTTTCAAGTAATGGACCCAATATATCAACTTGCGCGGTGGTTACGTCGTCAACCTCTAGCACGCAATGCGGGTTACCCATAGATACCGCGCCACTAAATACAGTGTGTTCTTGCGTTCTAATAATATAAGTAAGCTCGCGTTTGCTGGCTTTTAACGGAATTTTACTTGGCTCAAAATTAGGATGGCCCATGTTAACAGTTACTTGACCGTCTTTTTCTATGTAGAGCGTTAAGTTGCCCGACTTAGTCGATACACTAATTTTGTGCTTGTTAGTAAGGCCTTTCATGCGTACAAAGCGGGCAAAACAGCGTGCGCCGTTACCGCATTGTTCTACTTCGGTACCATCGGCATTAAAAATTCGATAATGAAAGTCGAGATCAGGTGAATATGGTGCTTCAACCATCAGCAATTGGTCAAAGCCAATGCCAAAGTGGCGATCTGCCAGTTTTTTGATTTGGTCTCGCGACAAAAAAACATTTTGTGTAATGTTATCAATCACAACAAAGTCGTTACCTAAGCCGTGCATTTTGGAAAAATTAACTAACATAGCGCTCTAATTCGGTTTTGCTCTGTGCTAATCATGCCACAGAGCAGCTAGTAGACAAAAACGTTTATGGTAAAACTTTCTCACCTTGATAAAGGCTTTCAATAGTTTCGCGTTCGCGAATAAGGTGATGCTGCTGACCATCTACCATAATTTCTGCAACACGCGGGCGCGAGTTGTAGTTTGAGCTCATTGTAAAGCCATATGCACCCGCACTTCGTTGTGCAAGTAAATCGCCTTGTTTGAGTGCAAGTTCGCGGTCTTTTCCTAAAAAGTCGCCTGTTTCGCACACCGGACCCACAATATCAAAGTTGTGAGTAGGTGTTTCGTCGTCGCGAACGGATACCGGAATAATTTTTTGCCACGCTTGATAAAGCGCAGGGCGAAGCATATCGTTCATACCAGCATCTACAATTGCAAAAAACTTGTCTTGGTTTTGTTTGATAAATTCAACTTGAGTGACCAAAATACCTGCGTTAGCTGCAATAGCGCGCCCTGGTTCAAAAATAAGTTCAAGATGTTTGTAGCTAGCTAAGCGTTCGGTAACTTGCGCTGCATATTCACTTGGGTGTGGTGGTTGCTCGTTGTCGTATGGCACACCTAAACCGCCGCCAATATCTAAATGAGTTAGCTCAATACCGTTAGTTTTTAGCTCATCAATAAGCGCCATTAATTTATCAAGGGCTTCTAAAAAAGGTCTAACTTGCGTTAATTGAGAGCCAATATGGCAATCGACACCAATTACTTTTAAACCAGGTAAAGCCGCTGCTTGTTGATAAACACTCACTGCTGTTTGAATATCAATACCAAATTTATTTTCTTTTAAACCGGTAGAAATATACGGATGTGTTTTTGCATCTATGTCTGGGTTTACGCGAATAGAAATAGGCGCTTCTAGGTTAAGCTCGCAAGCCACTTCAGAAATACGCTCAAGCTCAGACGCCGACTCTACATTAAAACATTTAATGCCCAGTTTTAATGCGTAAGCTATTTCGTCAGACGTTTTAGCCACGCCTGAAAAAACCACTTTAGAAGCATCGCCTCCCGCTTTAATTACACGCGCTAGTTCACCTTTAGATACAATATCGAAACCCGATCCTAAGCGCGCTAATATATTAAGTACGGCAATATTTGAGTTTGCTTTTACAGCGTAACATACCAAGCTTTTATGATTTTTAGTGGCGTTAGCAAATGCTAAGTAATGGCGCTCAAATGTAGCACGTGAGTATACATAACACGGCGTGCCGTATTGCTGCGCTATGCTTGCTACGCTGACGTCTTCGGCAAATAATTGGTTGTTTTTGTAGTTAAAATAATCCATTTATTGCTCCTGACTTTGCGATGTTTTAGCTTGCTCAGCGGTAGTGGCTGGTTTAGCTGTATTTTGAGGTTGGTTTTGCTCTGGTAAATATAACGGACCGCTTTGTCCGCAGCCAGCTAAGGCGCTTAACAGTACAGTGCTTATTAATAGTCTTTTTAATTGTAAGGTATGTGTCGCTTTCATTAGATTAATACGGTTGCTGGCTTTATAATCGCAGAGTAACAGAATATCTAAAAAATGCAGCTATTCGCGGATGATTTTATTCCTGTTACACTAGCTGCACATTTTTAAAGCTAATTTAAAGCTAATTTAAAGCTAAAACGTACCCAATATTAGGCGGCTCGCCTGCAAAGGAAATAACAATGACTGAACACGAATATCACCAATTAGCCGAAGCTCTTATGTTCACTATTGAAGAGCAGGTTGATGATTGCGAAGCTGATTTAGATTATGAATCGGCACAAGGTATTTTAGAAATTATTTTTCCTGATAAAAGTAAAATAGTGATCAATAAGCAAGCACCTCTTCATCAAGTATGGGTTGCGACTAAGTTTAACGGACATCATTTTGAAATGCGTGATGGGTTATGGATTGATAACCGCTCTGGCGCTGAATTTTGGGCGTTTATAAATGAAGCCTCAACTCGCCAAGCAGGCCAAGAAGTTAAGTGGCAATCATCACTATGAGTTTAGAATTTGTAGAATATGCAGCCCAAAGTGAACACAAAGCAACGGTTATTTGGTTACATGGTTTAGGTGACTCTGGGGATGGTTTTGCGCCAGTAGCCCCGCAGCTAAATTTACCAAGCGAGCTTGGTATACGGTTTATTTTTCCGCATGCGCCAGTGCAACCGGTCACCATAAATGGTGGCATGGAAATGCGCTCTTGGTACGATATTAAGTCTATAGAATTAGATAAGCGTGCCGATGAACAAGGCGTAAGAGATTCTGCTGCAAAGGTAGAAGAGTTAATTAATAAAGAAATTGCTAATGGCATTCCTGCTAATAAAATAATTTTAGCTGGTTTTTCTCAAGGTGGTGTTGTGTCTTTGCATTTAGCGCCGCGCTTTGAGCAAAAGCTTGGGGGTGTTATGGCGCTTTCTACTTATATGTGTGTGCCACACAAATTTGCTGATGAAGCAAAACATACTGATTTAAACGTATTTATGGCTCATGGTAGCCAAGATAACGTTGTACCGCACAGTGCGGGTAGAAATGCGTTTGAAGTATTAACAGCACATAACATGGATGTAAGCTGGCAAGAATATCCAATGGCTCATCAAGTTTGCGCAGAAGAATTGCAAGCTATTCGCCAATGGTTAATTGCTCGTTTAAGCTAATTTTGGAACCGCTGAGGTCAATATGAGTCAAAAAATAGTTATAAAAGCAAATGTTAAACGCGAATTACAACAGAGCGTACCAACGGTAAGCTACGAGTGGAATTGGCGTCGTATTGTGAGTATTGCTATGTTGGTATTAATGACCTCTGCAGCAGTTGTTTATGGCTTAACCACCTCTGTTAATGCAGAGCAAGGTGAGCACCCAAATGAGCAGGAACAATTCTTAAGTTTCAGCAGTAACGCTGAAAACCAAACAAGCGATGAGGTAATGGATGTTGAGCCTCAATCATCAGTAAACAATACCCCTGCTGAGTCTGCAGAGGTAACTCAAGTGAGTATTGAACCTTTGTTAGCTGAGCAAAATGAGACTCAACTAAGCATTTCAAGTAATACACCTGCCGAAGTAGACCTTGTAAATAATGCCCCGGCTTTGTTGGCTAACAACGATATTGTTTCTGATCAAAGCGAAAGTATTAATACAGAGTTAAACTCCCATCTTAATAATGATGTGCAAGAAGAAACCGAAGAAGCCCAAAACGTAACTGAGTCTGCTAGTCAAAGTGACTTACTTTTAGAGTTAGAAAGTGATGATGGCGCATTGAGTGGCACTGAAGGTTTTTCCTCTACAGCACATGTGGCAAGTGTGGCATTGGGGGCGCAAATAGACACGGGTAAAATTAGTCGCGCGGTACTTACTCGTAAAGTAAGTAAGCGTGAGCCTACTAATGTGTTTGCTGCTGATATTAGGTTAAGCCAGTTTGAGGAAGGGTTATCGTTTTTTAGCGAGATTAAAAACCTTCAAGGCCAGCAAGTTAAGCATGTTTGGTCGTTTGAAGGTGAAACGATGGCTGAAATTACACTTAATGTTACTTCGCCTCGTTACAGAACGTACTCAACAAAAAATATAATGAACACACAAACAGGTCATTGGCGTGTTGATGTAGTTGATGAGCAAGGTAATTTAATTGCCCAAAAAGAATTTAGAATTTTAGCTGACTAAAACTGGCTAAACGCAGTAATTAATTGGATACCCCTATGACAGAAAAAACAAAATTAGTACGCATCGCAACGCGCAAAAGCGCTCTAGCACTTTGGCAGGCCGAATTTGTAAAAGCAGAGCTTGAGCGTTTTCATGCAGATGTGCGCGTAGAATTAGTCCCAATGTCGACGCAAGGGGATATAATTTTAGATACGCCATTGGCTAAAATTGGCGGTAAAGGCTTATTTGTTAAAGAGCTAGAGCAAGCCATGCTAGATGGCCGAGCTGACATTGCCGTACATTCTATGAAAGATGTGCCAGTAGAGTTTCCTCAAGGGCTAGCACTGCATACTATTTGTGAGCGTGAGGATCCACGCGATGCGTTTGTATCAAACAATTTTGCTAATTTAAGTGAGCTACCACAAGGCGCTATTGTTGGTACTTCGAGCCTGCGCCGTCAGTGCCAAATTAAGGCACTTCGCCCTGATTTAGATATTCGTGATTTACGCGGCAATGTAAATACGCGTTTAGGTAAATTAGATGACGGCCAATATGATGCTATTATTTTAGCGGCTGCAGGGCTTATTCGTTTAGAAATGGAGTCGCGTATTGCTGACTACATTGAGCCAGAAGTGTCATTACCAGCAAATGGTCAAGGCGCTGTAGGTATTGAATGTCGTATTGATGATGAAGTAACCAAAGCATTACTTGCACCACTTGAGCATACACAAACACGTATTCGCGTAAACGCAGAGCGTTCGATGAATCGCTATTTAGAAGGTGGTTGCCAAGTTCCTATTGGTGCTTATGCATTGGTTGATGGCGAACAAGTGCATTTACGTGGTTTAGTTGGTGCTGTTGATGGCAGCGAAATTTTACGTGACGAAGTAACAGGCCATGTAAATGACGCAGAAAAACTAGGTATTGAGCTTGCTAAAAAATTACTAGCTCAAGGTGCAGACAAAATATTAGCTGAAGTTTATAGAGACGCATAAATGACACATATTCTGATAACTCGGCCCGAAGGAAAAGGCGCAGCCCTTGCACAGCAACTTGAGCAAGCGGGTTATCAGGCGTCTTTATTTCCGGTATTAAAAATAACGCATTTAACACCCTCCAGCACTGAGCTTAGTCCGCTATTAAATGCAGATAAAATAATATTTATCTCGCAAGATGCAGTCAGTGCACTTTCGCAATTAAAACCAGATATAAATACCAAAGCGCAGTTTTATGCGGTTGGACAACAAACAGCCGATGTTATATATGAGCAATTTGGTGTGCGCGCAGCAGTACCAAAGCAGTATGATTCAGAAGGGTTACTTGCGCTTAAATCACTCGCCGAGGTGGATGGCTGTAATATAGTATTAGTTAAGGGCCAAGGTGGCCGCCCTGAGTTAGCTAAAACGCTCAAAGAGCGCGGTGCTTTTTTGAATAATTGTGTTGTGTACAAACGTGAACCGACAGAGAGTATTACCTCCAACTGGACAGACCACTGGAAAAGCCAGAATGTACACGGTATAGTCATAACAAGTAATGCAGCAGTTGATGCTATATTTAAAAGCCTTACTGCAGACCAACTACAATGGTTACAACAGTGCCGATTTTATGTTGCTAGCGAGCGTATAGCCGCTTATTTAAAGCTGCAACAGGTAAGTTCGGCTAATATACACATTGCAGCAGGGGCTAGCGATAATGCTATGTTTACCTGCATAAATCAGCAAGGTAGCAACATGAGCGAACAGTCAAAGCCAGTAACGGCAGAAAAAGCCACACCAACAATAGCTAACACGACCTCTGCTAAATCAACTAAGCAAGAGCCTACAGCTACAAAAAATACGGCAGACAAAAGTAAACAAAAAATAAGTAAGGTTGCAGTACTTGCGCTTCTTATTTCGTTAATTGTGGCCTCTGGTGTTGGATACGAGTTTTATCAAAAATTAAATGCTGGTAAGGCGCAAAACCTAGCCGTTAATGAGTTAAGCGAGCAAAATAAGTTACTCACCCAGGAGCTGCAAGCACTTAAATCGACGCAATCTAATTTGCAACAAGCGCTGTTTAATAGTGAAGAAAAAGTTGCCGCAGCACTCAGTGAAAGTGCAACTCAAAATCAGCAAGAACTAAAAGCGGCTTTGCAAAAGGCGCAGCAACAAGGCTCATCGTTAAACCCGCAAGAAGTAACCAGCTTACAGCGTATGGCTGAGTTTAAACTATGGGCTGAAAAAGACTACCAAGGCACTAGTGCTGTTTTAAAGCGCTTAGATGGATTACTTAGTGAGCATCCAGGAACAGTTGAAGTTCGCCAAGCGATTATGCAAGATATACAAACACTTGATAGCCTTAAACCTGTTGCAACAGAGGCTATTTATTTACAGCTAAACAGTGTACTAAGCAGTATTGACGACTTAGTTTTTAATGCAGTTAATTTACCAGAAGAAGCAGCTGCAATAGATGAAAATGCTTTAAGTGGTGATGTGAGTGATTGGCAGCAAAACTTGAGTAATAGCTGGAATAAAATTGTGGATAGCTTTATTACTATTCGTCAGCACGAGGGTGTTTCCATTGAGCCATTACTTACGGATCAAGAGCGCCATTTAATAAATCAACGAATCAAGCTTAATATAACTCAGGCACAAGATGCACTTATGAGTAAGCAGGCGAGTATTTTCTTTAGCGCCTTAAGTGAAGCAAAACGTTTAGTTGGTGAGTACTTTAAGCAAGACGATGATACAACTAAAACGGTACTTAAAGCGTTGTCTAAACTTGAAAAAGAGCAGCTTAACTTTAATCCAAAAGTAACCTTAAACAGTACACAAAAGGTTAAGGAGTGGGCGCAATGATAGGGCTAATTATTTTAATTGTAGCTATTGTTGTTGTACTAGCGGTTACTCCATTCGTTCTAGATGAAAAAGGTTATGTACTTATTTCATTTAACAATACGACGATAGAAGGCACGATAGTATCGTTTTGTATAATGGCAGTCATTACCGCTGTTGTTTTATATTTAACATATAAGTTAATTCGTTATTTATTATCGATTTATCATAATACTAAGCATGGCTTTTTTGCACGTAGCCAAGAGCGCAAACAAGCAGCTATTGAGCAGGCTCTTTGGAGTGCTATTAATGATGATTACGAGCACGTAGAACAGGCTTTATCGGGTAATAGCGTACCAGATAAGTTTGAAGATATTCGCTTAGCATTACTTGCAAAAGCAGCGCTTGCTAATAATCAAACAGATAAAGCACTTGAGCGTTTATTTGAAATAAGCCCAGAGCATCAATTAAAAGTAGCAAAGCTATGGTTGGCAAGTGGCGATAGTAGCGCGATTGAATCACAAATGCGTATTAGCGCAGAAGCTAAAAAAGCCACCGCACTTGAGTTAAAACTTTATGCAGAAGTATTAGTACAGCAACAACACTTTAGTGCGCTGGAAGACTTTTTGCCGCGTTTACTGCGCAAAAAAGCACTTACTGATGCACAGTGGACGCAGTTATTTAGTGCTTATTTTAGTGCGTTAGATGCAGACAAGCTGAGTGAAAAATATAAACAGCTGCCTAAAAAGCTGCAAGCTCATGCCCACACCGCATATTTAATGCAAATGGCGCAAGCAGGTCAATTGGCTGTTATTGAAAGTGACTTAATTAAAATGGTTAAGCACAATGAGCAACACTTAGAGCTTGCCAATATATTAAGTAAAGCAACAGCAGCCGATGCAGCTAAGTTGCAAATAAGCATTCAAGAACGGCTTAAGAAGGATGATTCAAATAATTCACTATTACTTGCGCTAGCTTGCCTTGCTAATGCTAAGGGTGATTATGACTTAGCAGCTAGAATTTTTGATAAAGCACTGAATAGTGAAAATAAAAAACAGTTCTCTGAACAAGCTGTGTTGAGTTATAAAAATAGTGCACAGGCAGAAAAGGCGCTCGTTTTATATCAATAAATGACTACACTATAACTACTTAGCATTTTTTGTAGTTCAGGAGCACAAGCTTTGAGAAAGTTTTTAATATTAACCCTTAGCTTGGCTTGTGCTTACTTCTTTACAGGATACTTTAGCAACTCACTTCTTTCTGTAGATGGCTATGCGGTCGCCTCCTGGCCGCCCTCAGGAATTGCTTTAGCGAGCTTTTTAATTTGGGGACGTAAGTCATTTATTGGCCTTATTATTGGGGCTTTTTGTACTAACTTAATTCACCTTGAACGCACCGTAGATATTTTTCATTTTATTGTGCTTTTACAAGCTATAGGCATTACTTTAGCCTCTGTTTTACAGGCTTGGATTGGCCGACAAATTATAGTGAATGTTATAAAAGCGCCGTTGGATTTATCTTCTTTAAAACACAGTGTTCAAAGCTTAATAGTAGCGGGGCCAATATGTTGTGTTATTGCTGCAGGTGTAGGAACAAGTTTATTAGCATTGAATAATGTGATTCCGACCAATGCTATTTTTGATAACTTTATAGCATGGTGGATTGGCGACAGTATTGGCGTACTTATATTTACACCTTTAGTACTCGCCGCTTTTAATTACACACAAGTACGCCACCGTATGCTGGTAATTTTACCCTCGCTATTAATTTACATACTGATCAGCGTTAGTTTTTATGGCGCTGCTAGTGTTAAAAAAGAAAAAGATATTCAAAAGCAAGAAGCCAAAATACTTTCTGTGCAAAATGCTATAAGCCAAAAGCTCGATGGTATTACTGCTCACTTAGGATTACTAGCTACATACTTTGCTAGTAGTGATAACGTTAATTTTAAAGAGTTTAAACAGTTTACTTCAAAGCAATTGGACTATAGCCAAGAAATTTTAGCATTTGAATGGATACCTTATGTATCAGCAAATAAACTCACTGATTTTGAAACACATGAAAATACAGCCACAGGCAAACCTTTATATATAAAAGAAAAGTCACTAGATGGAGCTTGGCAACCAGCAGGTACGCGTAGTAATTACTTTCCAGTAAAGTACGTATATCCCTTAAAAGGTAATGAAGATGTTTTAGGGTTTGATTTAGCTTCTAGTAAAGTAAGAGGTGCAGCGCTTAGCAAAGCGAAAGAGCTTAATGAACTTGCACTAAGTGAGCCAATTAACTTGGTCCAAAATACAGCCGAACACGGTGTGCTTTTTTTATATCCTGTTTTTAGAGAGTCCTCTACCGAAGATGATTTTCAAGGCTTTGTGGCAGCGATAGTCAGTCTGAAACGCTTATCGCAAACACTATTATTTGATCACAACAACTCAATTTCAGCTAGTTTTTTTGATACAACGGTATCAGGGAAAAAGCAGGCAATTTATATTGCAGATACCGCTAATTCGCAAGCGCTATTTAAAGAATATCAATTGTTGATTGGCAAACGCATGTGGCAGGTTGAGTTATATGAGCCAATAGTTAGAACGTCTTGGTTAGTATATTGGCTTGCACAAATAGTAGGTATGTTGTTTGTGTGGTTACTGATTACATTTTTGATTTCAGTTACTGGTACAAACATACAAATTCGCGAACAAGTGGCCAAGCAAACACATACACTACGCAAAGAAAAACAAAAAGCAGATGAAGCGAGTCATATAAAGGGGCAGTTTTTAGCAAACATGAGCCACGAAGTCCGCACCCCTATTAACGGTATAAAAGGGCTGCATTATTTAGCGCTTCAGCAAAACGATTGGCAACAAGCTAGAAGTTACATAGAGCAAGCAGATGGGGCACTGGGTGTTTTACTGAGGGTATTAAACGATGTGCTCGACTTTTCAAAAATGGAAGCAGGCAAGCTAGACTTAATGCAAGAGCCTATTAATGTAGCGAGTTTAGCTGATGAAATGCTTAATTTACTTCAATTTGAGGCTGATATTAAATCAATAAAGTTAAGTCTCGATTTTGATAAAACATCAAATTTGGTCATTAATACCGATCCAATCCGCTTAAAACAAGTGCTGCTGAACCTGCTCAATAATGCGGTTAAATTTACAGGGGAAGGTGAAATCACTCTGAAAATTTGGCAGTCGAAAAAAATGACTTATTTTAGTATTAACGATACGGGTATTGGTATTAGTAGCGAAGCACAGAAACAATTGTTTAAACCGTTTGCGCAAGCCGATAGCTCAACCTCTCGTCAATATGGTGGCACTGGCTTAGGATTAAGTATTTGTAGAAAATTGGTTGAACTAATGGGCGGTGCAATTGATTTAGTTAGTTATGAAGGAAAGGGCTCTACATTCACATTTAGTTTGCCGCTCATCTCGCCTTTACCAAAAGCAGAGCAAATACAGCAGCAATATAACGAAATAGATGTAAGTACTTTATCATTCACAAACTATAAATTACTTTTAGTCGAAGACAACCCGCTTAATCAGCATGTTGCCAATGCCATTTTAAAAACAAAAGGGTGTATTGCCGACATTGCTAACGATGGTTTTGAAGCCATAGAAAAGCTAGCCGAAAATAGCTACGACATTGTGCTTATGGATATTCAAATGCCAAAAATGGATGGACTCAAAGCAACAAAAGTAATTCGCCGTGATTTAGAGTTAATTGATTTACCCATAATAGGGCTATCGGCGAACGCCCATGACGATGACGTTAAAAAGGCATTAGCCTCGGGAATGAATGGCTATATTACCAAACCTATTGATGCAAATACGCTTTTTAAAACTCTTTGGCATCACTTATCAGGAAAATAAGCTATATCATTTTTTTGCACAAAAAGCAGACATATGACCGCTAAAACTTACCGCAAATCATATAGACTTGAAAAATAACTGTATCTGCGTATCATGCGCGCAAATTTAACTAAACTGGGTTGCTATTATGATCAATAGAAAATTACCTTTGCTAGATATTCACCGCCATTTAGACGGTAATGTACGTGCGCAAACCATATTAGAACTTGGTCGACAGTTTAATATAGAGCTACCTGCAGATAACGTTGAAGCATTAATCCCTCATGTTCAAGTTATTGATCCTGAACCAAACCTCATGGCTTTTTTACAAAAGTTAGATTGGGGAGTTACTGTGCTTGGCGACTACGATGCGTGTAGACGTATCGCAATTGAAAACATTGAAGATGCACAAGCACAAGGTCTTGATTATGTGGAGCTTCGATTTAGCCCTTACTACATGGCACAAAGCCAAGGTTTACACCCAGAAGGCGTTGTAGAGGCAGTTGTTGATGGTATTAAATCAGCAACAAAGGGCGCAAATATAAAAGCTAACTTGATTGGTATTTTATCGCGTACTTATGGCGTAAAAACGTGTCAAAAAGAGCTTGATGCATTACTCGCATTTAAAAATGATTTAGTCGCTGTTGATTTAGCCGGTGACGAAATTGGCTTCCCGGGTGAGTTGTTTGTAGAGCACTTTAAACAAGTACGAAATGCGTATTTAGCTTCGACTGTCCATGCTGGAGAAGCACTTGGCGCTCCAAGTATTTGGCAAGCAATTAATGAGTTGGGTGCGAGCAGAATAGGGCATGGCGTTAAAGCAATTGAAGATCCAAAACTAATGGATTATTTACGCGATAACCGTATTGGTATTGAGTCATGCTTAACAAGTAATATTCAAACCAGTACAGTAAACGATTTAACTAAGCACCCACTTAAACAGTTTTTAGATCATGGTATTTTAGCGTGTATTAATACTGATGATCCTGCGGTTGAAGGTATTGAAATTGAGTATGAATATACCGTTGCTGCACCTAAAGCAGGCTTATCTCAAGCTGATATGGAAAAAGCCCAAAAAAATGCGTTAGAAATAGCATTTTTAAGCGATGGCGATAAAAAAGAACTTTTATCACTCGTTAGCGCACGTTAATGTAAGAGCATTAAAAATGCCGCTTTATATAAGCGGCATTTTTGTATCTGCAATTTAGTGTGTTTGGCAGCTTATGTAATTATCGTAAAGTGCTTTAAGTACATCTGCTCGGCTGATCATACCGATTACTTTAATGCCCTCTACAACAGGGTAGTTTTTTGGTTTACCAGGCTGCATCTGTTGTGCAAGCTCAATAATGTTGGTATCGCCGCTGACGGTCACTACCTCTGTTTGCATAAGCTGCGATACTTTAACCATCCCATCACAAAAATAACTGCTTTGAGTAAGTGGTTGTAACAGCTCTTGCTCTGATATAAATCCAACTAAGCATTTATCTTTATCAAATACTGGTGCGCCAAGTAGTTTAAATTTTTGTAGTTCTGCTATGGCTGTCGTCATTTCTGTATCTGGTGTGATATTTGGCAACTTGCGTTGCATAAAATCTTTTACTTTTGTATTTAGCATTTGGGTCTCTCCCGCTGATGTTCTATACAAAGTATGGTTTATAGATAGGGATTTAGGAAATTGTTTATATTGATGGAGCTGATAGGTTTTAACTATTAAATATTTGTTGTTATAAAAATAAAGGCACCGATTAGGTGCCTTTATTTATAACTGAAAGTAAATTTCAATTATTTGATAAATGCGAATGCATCTGCGTACATGTTTTCACGAATTGCACCATGAGTAATAAAGTCATCACGGACAATACCTATCATGTCAAAACGACCTGCCATATAAATATCGTATGGTTCTAGTGACACAATATCTTGCATTACTGCTTTGTGTACGTAGCCAGTGTGTCCTTGCCAATTAGCAGATGGATTTTCTACTACAGGAATAAACTTAAAGTTCTCATGGCTATCTGCCCATGTTTGCATTTCTGTATGTGCATATAAAGCAGATTCTTCTTTTACGCCCCAGTAAAACAATACAGGACGGTCGCATTTTATTTCAGCTAAATGATCAGCCATTGATTTTGCGTATGAAAAACCAGTACCACCGGCGAGTAAAATAATAGGGCGCTCACATTGCAGGCGCAACTGTGAAATACCCAAGCCAGCTTCAATGTCTACTAACTGCCCTGTGGTATGGGCGTTTCGTAAATGCTCTAACGATTGCATTGCATACGAATCGGCACCTGAGGCGCCAATATGCAGTTCTATTGCATCGCACTGTGAAGGGCGACTAGCTATAGAAAAAGCACGTTTGTCTTTTTCGCCTAATACGAGTTGCATGTATTGGCCAGCTTCAAAGGTCACAGGTTGTTGTGGCTTTAAAATTACTTTATGAACAAATTCTGTAAGTGGGCTGATAGCTACAACTTCAGCTTTTAATGTTTGCATTTTTTACCTTTTAGCAGCGCTTGTAACAGCAGATACGCAATCGAATAGCTAGATTCTAGCATATCTGCAGGGTTATTTTATAGCCTGATATGTACTTACATATAAACACTTAAACAATATTAAGGCTTTCCCAAATATCATCTACGCGGTCTTTGGTGTCTTTATCCATAACAATAGGCTCGCCCCATTCGCGGGTGGTTTCGCCAGGCCATTTATTGGTAGCATCCATTCCCATTTTTGAACCAAGACCTGAGACTGGCGATGCAAAATCGAGATAATCAATAGGTGTGTTCTCTATTAATGTTGTATCACGCGCTGGATCCATTCGGGTTGTTATAGCCCAAATAACATCTTCCCAATCGCGGGCGTTAACATCGTCATCGCAGACGATTACAAATTTGGTGTACATAAACTGACGTAAGAACGACCAAACTCCCATCATCACGCGCTTAGCATGGCCTGGATATTGTTTTTTCATTGTTACAATCGCCATACGATATGAGCACCCTTCAGGCGGAAGGTAAAAGTCGACAATTTCAGGGAATTGCTTTTGTAGTATCGGCACAAACACTTCATTAAGTGCCACACCTAAAATAGCAGGCTCATCAGGCGGACGGCCAGTAAATGTGCTGTGATAAATAGGATCTTTACGATGCGTTAAGTGAGTAACCGTCATTACTGGAAAGTCATCGACTTCATTATAGTAACCGGTATGGTCACCATAAGGGCCTTCTGGCGCCATTTCACCAGGCATTATGTAACCTTCAAGTACTATTTCTGCACTGGCAGGGACTTGTAGGTCATTTGAAATAGATTTTACAACTTCGGTTCTGCTGCCACGTAATAAGCCAGCGAATGCATATTCGCTTAGAGTGTCAGGTACAGGCGTTACGGCACCTAATATAGTGGCAGGATCGGCACCTAATGCTACCGATACAGGATAGGGTTGCCCTGGGTTTTCTTTACACCATTCTTGAAAATCAAGCGCGCCACCACGATGTGACAACCAGCGCATAATTATTTTATTTTTGCCTAATAATTGCTGGCGATAAATACCTAAATTTTGGCGCTTTTTATAAGGCCCTTTGGTAACTGTAAGGCCCCAAGTAATTAATGGTGCTGCATCACCTGGCCAGCAATGTTGAATAGGTAATTTAGTTAAATCTACATCATCACCTTCTAAAACTACTTGTTGGCAAGGCGCTTTTTTTACTTCTTTTGCAGGCATATTAAGCACTTGCTTAAAAATAGGTATAGCGCCTAGAGCTTCTTTAATACCCTTTGGTGGATCAGGTTCTTTTAAAAAAGCGAGTAGCTTACCCACTTCGCGAAGCTCGCTAACATCTGTTTGGCCCATGCCCATTGCTACGCGTTTTGGTGTACCAAATAAGTTGGTAAGTACCGGCATATCGTAGCCTTTTGGGTTTTCAAATAATAACGCAGGGCCTTTTGCACGCAATGTGCGATCAGATATTTCGGTCATTTCAAGATACGGGTCGATTTCTTGGGTGATACGTTTAAGTTCGCCTTTTTTTTCAAGCAAATCGATAAAATCACGTAGATCTTTATATTTCATTGTGGGCCGCTATTAAGCAAAAGAGTTAAAGTATTATACCCATTTCATGCAAGGCAAGTCATTACTTGCACTTAAAACTTAAAGCGCTCTACGGCACTCGTTAAAGAGTGTGCAAGTTGGTTTACGTCTTCACTTTCGCTTGCTAGGGTTGTCGCGTTTTGGGCATTCAAGGTTGCTTGCTCTGTCACCTTTGCCATTATTTGTTGAATGTCGCCACTGTTAGTCAATTGCTCATGTGATGCATGAGCAATTTGCTCACTCATCTGATTAACAGACAACAATGTGCTTTTAATACGCTCTACGGCTTTATTTAGTTCAGTGCTGTTTTTAACACATTGCTTGGCTTGGTGTTGGCCATCAGTAATGTGTTCTTGAGTTGTTTTAGTGTGTTGTTGCAATGTTTGGATCATGGTGTTTATTTCGCTAGTCGAGGTTTGTGTACGTGCAGCTAATGATCGAACCTCATCAGCAACTACAGCAAACCCGCGTCCGTTTTCACCCGCTCGCGCTGCTTCAATTGCAGCATTAAGTGCAAGTAAGTTAGTCTGCTCGGCAATGCTACTAATTGTTTCAACAATGGCTTCAATAAGCTGAGTGTACTGTGCGAGTTCTTCTGTGCTGCCTACTGCTTTATCAAGACGCTGCAATAAAGTTTCTATACTTAGACTATTTTGATTAGCAATCTCGTTTACATCATTTGCAAATTGCGATGCGTTTGTTATTTCACTTGATGTTTTATCTGCTTGTTCATAAACCGCTTGTGAGTTGATTAGCATATTGTGTGCAAGCGATGTTGCCTGCGCGCTTCGCTCTAACTGCTGTTGTGCAACAACCGTCATTTGCTGACCTTTTTCACTGGTTTTAATAGCGCTGCTGTCTAGTTCGTGGGCGTCGCTACTAATTGCACCAATTAGGTTAGTAAGGTCTTCACTGAGTTTATTTATGTTATTTAGCAAAGTACCAAATTCATCCTTACTACGTGGGTGGCTTCGCTTTGATAAATCACCTGAGGCGATTCGGGCTAAATCGCGGTTTACTTTTTTAAGCGGTTTTAGCATTGCGCGAGTTGTAAAAATAGAGATAGCGATAATCAATATAATTAAAACAATCGTAATAATTACTACAGAACTAATCCCTGTATTTATGGCGGCCTTTGCATTAGTTTGTAAGGCATTAAAGCGCTCATCAGCCAATTTATTAAGTTCAATAAGCTGATCTTCTGTTGTTATAAATTGCTGTTGAAAGTGTTCAAAATTTTGAGCCGCAGCAATAGTACTTTTGAGTACTTTATTTTGTTGGGCATAAATTCCTGTATCGTTGTTAAGTAACTCTCTTAATTGATTAAACTTAGCCGTTAAATTTTTAGCATTAAACGCATTATTAAAAGGTAGCGCTTGTTGCTCTAAATAGGTGAAATTAGGTTGGATGTTATCTAGTAGAAATAGGGTATCTTGCTGATGGCTATTTAAATCATTGATACTTGTAGTTTGAGTAATGCTTTTTATATTATTACTTAAGTTAAACAATAAATCGTCTATACGGGTCGCTGTTCCAAACATAGCATTAAGTAACGCCTGCTGTTTTACAGGCACTTCTAAAAGTTCTATATCAAGTAAGTTAGAACTTAAATTGTAAAGTTGCTCGTTAAACGTTGCTGATAATTCTATGGTGGAATTTTGCGCTACAAACTTACGCTCTTTAGCGCTAAACATTGCGACACTTACTTCAGTCAGTTGCTCGAAACCTGCGTTGGTACTGGTGAGTAAATTTTGCATTGTTATTTGTTGATTTAGTTGAGTGCTTAACAAATTGAGCATATCGCTAAATTGTTGTTGCTCAACTTGCGCCTGTTTTTTATTTTGTTGAAGTAAATCAAGGTTTGCTTGGCTGTAAGCTAAGGCGTTAAATTTGGTAATAGACAGTAATGATAGCCTTAAATCTTTGCTGAACTGTTGTACCGGAACCGCTAATTTTTCGGTTCGGGTATTGTTAACGCTAATTTTGTTTAATGACCAATAAAAAAATACACTACTTGTTAGCACCAATATGCCAATGGCTGTAAAGGCTAAAATTATTTTATGTTTGATCGCAATTGAACGCATAACTTCATCACAATAATGGGTCTTTAATTATTGTAGCATTATTGTAATTTATTGGTTGTTTTTATGTTAAACCTTGGTGCACTGTCTTTTTTTACCAGCAATGATTAACATGGCTTCATTACCCTTACCCCAAAACAGTACCTCTTCACTTATATATTTATTCCCTGATGCACTTTTTTCGTGATTAAGTACATGCACTTTATTGTTAAAGATAAGTTCGGCTTCAGAATTATTAATAATATTGAGTTTTACGCTCTTATCATCGCATTGGTAAGCAGTACTGGTTTTTAAATCACTACATGCGGTTAAGCTTAGTAAAATAGCGATTAATGCTAAATATACTTTCATTTTTCCTCCCATCTTCTTTAAACGTTAGTTAAAACACAGGGCAAAATTTTAATTTAATGTAAGAATAACAAAGCAAAATTAACCGTTGGTGAAAGTAGCGCTTTAAGTTATGTTTATAGCAATATTTTTTGAGCTCGGAAGCTTTATGGCAGGCACTAACCTTTTAACGTTATTAGATGATATAACCACTTTACTTGATGACATTGCGACAATGAGTAAGGTAGCAACAAAAAAAACAGCAGGTGTATTAGGCGATGACTTAGCGCTCAATGCACAGCAGGTTACAGGTGTAGCTGCAGAGCGTGAATTACCGGTTGTTTGGGCTGTGGCAAAGGGCTCATTTTTAAATAAAGCGATACTCGTACCCGCTGCTTTATTAATAAGCGTATGGCTGCCTTGGTTAATAACACCGCTTTTAATGATGGGTGGTTTGTTTTTATGTTTTGAGGGAGCTGAAAAAGTATTTGCTAAGTTTTTGCCTCATAACAGTGAAGCGGTAGACGAGGGTGAGAAATTAGATTTAGTTGAGTACGAAAAACAAAAAATAAAAGGGGCAATAAGAACCGACTTTATTCTTTCTGCCGAAATTATTGTGATTACTTTAGGTACTGTGGCAGGTGCTACATTGCTTAATCAAGCTTTAGTGCTTTGTGTTATCGCAATTATAATGACGATTGGCGTTTATGGCTTAGTGGCCGGTATTGTAAAGCTGGATGATGCCGGGCTTTATTTACTCAACCAATCAAAGGTAACAGCTAATAAATTTAAAGAATTACTTGGGAAAGGCTTACTCGCAGCAGCGCCTAGGTTGATGCAGTTTTTAGCATTTGCGGGCACCATCGCGATGTTTTTAGTAGGTGGCGGGATTTTAGTACATGGTGTTGAGTTACTGCATCATACTCAAGTCGATGTAACAAACTATGCCCAATCTGTTGCTGGCGGTACAGGAGAAGTATTAGCTCCTCTATTGTTTGATGGTTTGCTAGGCGTGATTGCTGGCTTAGTTGTCGTGCTTATACATGTAGGTTATACAAAGTTATTTAAAAAATAGCAGACACATTTAGTTATCATTTTCGTTACATTTTATAAGACTTTATATATTATGACTTCTTGTTGTTAATACAGGGAATTATGATGAATTTTCTTTTAAGATGTAACTTGTTAGTACTTCTGTTATTTGTAAGCTTTTTTAGCTTCTCAAAGCAGTCCCAAATCCCCGTGGAGTACTTCAGTAAAAATAAAGAGTTTAATCACGCTACTATTTCTCCAGGCGGCGAGTATTTAGCGGTTATAAATAAAGTTGCAGGTAAAAATGCGCTTGTTATTTTTGATACTGAAAACTTTAAAATGCTTCATGCAGTTGCCTTTGAAGGAAATGCTCAAGTTGGTGATTATCATTGGGTTAATAATGAACGAGTTGTTGTCACTAAAGAGTATTTAAAAGGGTGGCAAGACCACCCTGAATATCATGGTGAGATATTTGGCGTAAATGCTAATGGGGCTAGAGGTAAGTATCTAATTGGTTACCATGGTGAAATGCAAACAGGTACGCGCCTTAAAAGGCAGACTCCTTTATACGGAACTTCATTTGTATTAGATCCCTTAGTTACTAACAAAAGAAAAATGTTAGTAGTTACCTATCCTTGGACCTCGAGTAATGAGCCGCATACTATTGTCTATGAAGTAGATGTATATACGGGCAAAAGGAAGCAAGTTACTTTGTCTCCATCACGTATGGCTGAATTTTTAACTGATCATGATGGTAATGTTCGAGTTTCAGTATCTACAGATAACTATATAGATGCAAAAATACATACTAAAGAAAAAGAAGGTGGTGACTGGAAGAAATTAAATTTAGGAGAAGTTAATTATGGCGATATTAGATTAAGAGCTTTTGATAAATCTGGTGACAGCATTTATATGACTGCTTCTGTTGGTGGCGAAGCTGAAGGGTTGTATAAACTAAATCTAAATACTAAGGAAATAGAATTAGTCCATCAAGAACAATATGTATCTCCAAAAAGAGTATGGGTTGATGAAGCTTCAAAAGAGTTATTTGCAATAGAAAGTGAGTTAGGTTACCCAAACTATGCTTTTATAGATAAAGACTCTCATAAGAGTGTTCGCTTAAAATCTTTGATAGAAGCATTGCAAGGCGACCAAGTGCAGTTAGTCAGTAGCACCTCTAATGGCGATATTAATGTTATTTACGCATCAAGTGATACCAATCCTGGTAAATATTACTTATACGATGGGGTGCAAAATAAGCTAAGAATATTATTTTCAGCGCGTGGTTGGCTGAACGAAAATGAGCTTTCAAAGACAAAACCTATTCAATATAAAACTCGGGATGGTTTAACTATTTATGGGTATTTAACTGTTCCTAATGGTCTTGAAGATAAAAACTTACCTCTAGTTGTAATGCCTCATGGCGGTCCACATGGCCCTCGTGATTATTGGGGTTATGATTCTGAGGTACAGTTATTAGCAAGTAGGGGAATGGCTGTACTAAGAGTTAATTTTAGAGGTTCAGGTGGGTTTGGTCGAAACTTCGAAGAAGCAGGTTACCAAAAGTGGGGTTCTGATATTCAGTTTGATATTATTGATGGTGTTAAGTTTTTAATTTCTAATGGAACGGTAAACAAAAACAACATTTGTATAATGGGATCAAGCTTTGGTGCTTATTCAGCTTTGCAGAGCGCCATTTTAGAGCCAGACATGTTTAAGTGTGCAATTGGAACAGTTGGTATTTATGACCTACCGCTAATGTTTGAAGAAGGTGATATTTCAGGGCGTAGTACAGGACAAAACTATCTTGAAAACGTTTTAGGCACTGATGAAACGCTTTTGAAGGCATTTTCACCTAGCTATAATATAGATAAGCTTAAAGCAGCTGTGTTCATAGTTCACGCAGGTGAAGATGCACGAGCCCCTATTGAACAAGCCGAATCATTAATTGCTGCATTGAAAAAAGCTAACCATCCTTATAAGTACGTGTTATTGGAGGATGAGGGCCATGGTTTTTACAAAGAAGAACACAGAACTGCTTACTACAAACAAGTAATTAATTTTTTAGATAAACATTTAGAGTTATAAAATATTAAAGCAGCAAGTAACATACTTGCTGCTTTATTCACAGCTAGCTATTTTACAAAGAGATTCCAATTCAAATTGTGCTTTAGTATTTTTTTGCTCAATAGCCTTTTTGTACCAATAAATAGCCTGCTGTTGATCCTGATCTATTCCCTGACCATCACGATACATTTGCGCTAAATTTAATTGCCCCCATTGAGAGCCCGCTTCAGCAGCTTGTTTAAAGCTATTAAATGCTTCAACAAACAAACCATCTTTAAAATAAATAATGCCTTGTTGATTGTTTTTATCGAGCTTTAAGCCTTTATATAGTGGCTTAGGTTTGGGAGGATGCATCACAAACCCACCATAAAGGATGTTGGCATAGGGGCGCAGCACGTCGTAAATAGCTTCGTCGTTGTAAAGGCGTGCTACTTCATCACGAGGGAGGCTGATTGTTTTAGTGGAAAAGTAATTGTCTTGAATTAGCTGGCTAGTACGCATTGCCAAAGTAATACTATTATTACGTTTATAGCTGTAGTTGCTTATCTGAAAGGTAATAAATTGTTCGTCAAAATTTAAAACTTGAGCAATTCTTAAATTGGTTAGGGTCCAGGGCTCGTGTGTAAATTTGTCGGCGTGTACTAAGTAGGTATCATATATTTTAGGCGCATTTAAATAGCCTTCCTTTCGAGTCTCGCTATTAAGGTGCTGTTGATAAAAAAATAAAACAATCCAAAGTAATAAAAATACACCAATAAAGTATTTAGGTAGGCTTAGTTTTTCTATTAACGGTAGTTGCGTTATTTTTACAGGTTCGCTTTTTCCGCATTGATAGCACTCGCGTTTATAACTTAATTTTAAGGCAAGCATAGGTAAAATGCTAAATCGTAAATAGCGGCTTTTATTTAGTAAATGGTAGGCGTCGCTTTGACAATGAGGGCAGCGTGTTGTTTGTGCAAAATGTGGAAATGATTCACTCGTGTTGAAAAGTAACATAAAGCACGCTCCTTGTTTAATTACCTAAAGGTAAAACAAGAAGCGTGTTAGTTAAAGCCACAAACTGTAAGTAAGTATGTATGTTATTACTTATTTTGAGCTTTAGGCTTAATTGTTGTTTTTGCATCAGCAGCCATTAGAGCAAATACAGCGTATGCAGCGGTATTTTGACGCAGCTTAGCAGGTGTTACTTTATCAAGCGTATCGTCAGCTGTATGGTGGTAATCAAAGTAATCTGTTCCATCTTGAGCAAGTTCAAAAATAGGTGCTGAGGTTGCTGCTTTAAGTGGAATTAGATCAGGGCCACCATTCGCTTGGTTTTTACCAATATGCTCAATATTTAACGGCGCAAGTTCTTTTGCAATAGCACGCACTACAGGAAGTGACTCTGCGCTTACGTTCGATTCAAAAGCATATACAACATCGGCGCCAAAATCAGACTCAGCAGCTGCAACAATATTGCTTAGCTCGTTTTTATGCTCTGCAAAATAAGCTTTTGCACCCCAAAGGCCTAGCTCTTCGGCTGCAAAAAGTACCACACGAATACTGCGCTTAGGACGCTTTACATCGCTAATATGTTTAGCGGCTGCCATTGTTAGCGCAACGCCTGCACCGTCATCTAGCGCGCCAGTCCCTAAGTCCCAAGAATCTAAATGCCCGCCAATTAATACATATTGCTCAGGGTTTTCGGTACCATTAAATTGGCCAATAACGTTATAACCTGTGCCTTCACCAAGGCTTTCGGTTTGCACATTAATATTTACCGATACGTCTTTATCTAAAGCAATGAGTCGTGCAATCTGATCGGCATCTGGGTTAGCAATGGTTACATTAGGTATTTTTGTAACACCTTCTTTGTAGTAACTACCGCCAGTGTGTGCAAAACGATGATGACCAGTACTTACCGAGCGCATCATGTAGGCAACAGCGCCTTTTTTAGACGCTTCTATAGCGCCTGTGCCACGTGCTTTTACAGCAGGTCCGTAACCATTCCCATCTATATCGCGGTTCATGCGGTAATTAATATACGCAATTTTACCTTTTAGGCTATTTGCAGGTGCTGCAATTAACTCATCAAGTGTTTCGAATAAGACTACTGGCGCTGTGATCCCATCTTTAGGCGTGCTTATACTGTTACCTAATGCAGTTAAATGTAGAGGTTGCTCGCTTGGTGTTAGTATTTTTCCGCTTTCGCTATAACGGCGCCATTCAGGAAAAGTCGCTTCTTCAAGCCATACTTTATCAAAACCAAGCTCATTAAATTTAGCTTTAGCCCATGCCACTGCTTTTTTATCATTTTCAGTACCAGGTAAGCGAGGGCCAACCTCAGTTGTTAATGACTCTAGTAATTTATAGCTTAGATCACTATTTAGTGCAGAGGTGCGCACTTCATTGACTTGTTGTAATTGCTTTTGGGTAAATTCGGCGTTGTTAGCGTTTGCAGCCATACTGCTAGTAAGCAGCAGTGCGGTAATTAATTTTTTCATTTGGGTAAGCCTTTTTAATAATTAGCGCTATTAGAACATGTAACAAACATGATAAAAAATAGATGAGATGAATAGGCTTTGTAATAGGTTTAATGCTGTTAGGTATAAACGTTTAGATATAAAAAAGCCCGCGTAAATGTACGCGGGCTATCTTTTAACACTGTTATTTAAGGCATTTATTTAAAAGCTAAATTGCGCTGCTAAACGAAGATTTGTGCCCTCGCCAACAGTTACATTACTCGTGCCGCCACCACCTAAATAGCTTTTATCAAATAAGTTTTCGATGTTAAGACGTAAATTAATATCGGTATTGCTTAAGTTAAACTTATAAGTGGCGCCAACATCAACACGTGTATATGCATCTTTAGTAATTGTATTATCGCTATCTGCAAAGCGCTCGCCTTCGTAAAAAGCGCCAGCGTTAATGGCAATGGCATCGTTTAATTCATAACGAGTCCAAAGTGATGCCGACCATTTTGGTGCATCGGTAGGGCGTTTACCTTCCAATACTTCATCGCGTTCAAAGTTAGCATCTAGATACATAGTTGATGCCATAACAAATAAGCGGTCGGTAGCAGCACCTTGTGCGCTTACTTCAACACCTTTATGGCGTTGTTCACCCACTTGGTTTGTTTCACTTGTGAATGAGCCAATAGGCGTCTCAAGCTGTTCGCTAACAAGTGTGCCTTCTTTACTAATATCAAAAATTGCACCTGTAAGCAGTAAACGGTCATCAAATAATTGCCATTTAATACCAATCTCTCTTTGCTCTGAGGTAATGGCATCTAGCTTCATGCCATTATTTACATCGGTTTCATCAATCAGAGTTTCACTACCTTGAGGCTCAAAACCTTCTGAGTAACTTGCATATATAGTTGCCGAAGTATTTGGATGATAAAGCACACCTACCTTTGGTACAAATGACTCGTTATCTGCACCTTCTCGAGTTTGCTTATCGTAACGGCCACCTAGCGATAATTGCCATTGTGGTGAGAACGAAATTAAGTCCTGAACGTAAATACCGTAATAGTCGTATTCAGTTTCGCTTACTGTATCATCTGTTTTATAACTTACAGATGGGCGTGATGGTTCTGCTTGTCCTGCAGAAAAATCAAAGTAGTCAGTAGAAGTACGGCGTTGCCCGTAGTAGTAATCTAGCGAGTTTGCGCCAATTAAAAACTGATGCTGTAAGCTACCTGTTTTAAATTCACCAATAAAATCAATAAATGCAGTTTTAAATTGCCAATCGTCAAAACGGTCGTAAGGACGAGATTCATAGCTGTCACCTTCAGCAAAGCTACTAGGCATGCGAGGTGCTGACTCAAAGCGTTGACGTTCAAACGTTTGTTCGTTATAGCCAAGTTTTACTTGCCAGTTATCGGTTAAAAATACTTCTAGGTCTACACCTAGGTTTTCTACGGTAATATCGGTAAACGCCCAAGACATATCACGGATTGTTTTATCGCTACCAATTACATTAGCATTATCGTCTATCCATGCGCCAGTATCTAAACCTGCTTCGTCATCTGTGCGGTCGTAATGCACACGTACTAATGCGTTATCGCTAATATCGTAATCTACAATTAAAGCACCTAAAAAGCGGTCGCGTTCACGATTTTCACCGTTTTGGTACTCACGCCAGTAGTCAACGTCTTGCTTTACTAAAATCCCGCGAGCACGTAAATCTTCCGATTCAGTCAAGGCACCTGCAGCATCAACCATAAAGCGGGTTGAGCCATGCTGATCTACATCGGCACTGGCATTAAATAGTGTTTGTGCTGTAGGTTTTTTAGTTACCATGTTAACCAAGCCACCCGGGCCTGACTGACCATATAAAATACTTGATGGGCCTTTAATTACTTCAACTTGCTGCAAAATTTCGATTGGTTGCTGATAGTGCGACCAATGCTGATGACCGTCGCGTAAATAACCTGTCGATGAGCTCAGCTCAAAGCCGCGTAAGTTAAATACCTCACGATTTCGTTGTTGTGAGCCTGCAGTTAAGCTTGCGTCATTTGTGAGTACTTCGCCAAGTGTAGTGGCAAGCTGTTCGCTAATAATAGTGTCGGTTATTACAGTGACAGATTGTGCAGTTTCAAGTAATGAAGCTGATGTTCTCATTGCGCCATTAGCGTTATCTACTTTGTAATCGTTAAAGTAGCTACCCTTTACTTCTATGCGTTCAAGGTCGGTAGTGTTTGCATATGTGCTTGTTGTAATGCTTGCTAATAGTGCTATGTAAATAGAATTCAGTTTCATTAATTGCTTCCAGCGCAGGTATGTAAAAAACAATCGCGATCTTAATGCAAACTACTATCATTTTCAACATCTTTCATTAACATGTTTTATAATGTGTTTGTTAATGGTTGCCAATTACGAATTCTGCTATTATAAGCAACATATTAGTGGGGCTTTCTCCCATGTTATTTTATTGCTATGGAACTTACTGTGACTTCAACTGCTTTTTCATCTTTGGCTTTACCGGCTGGACTCGTTGATAACTTATCAACACTTGGCTATGCCCACATGACACCTGTACAAGCGCAAAGTTTGCCGCCTGTACTTGCTGGTAAAGACATCATTGCTCAGGCAAAAACCGGTTCAGGTAAAACTGCTGCGTTTAGTTTGGGTGTGTTAGCTAAATTAAACGTAAAACGCTTTCGTATTCAATCTTTAGTCTTGTGCCCGACTCGTGAACTTGCCGAGCAGGTTGCAGTTGAAATGCGTAAATTAGCGCGCGGCATTCATAACATTAAAATATTGACGTTATGTGGTGGTGTTTCAATTGGCCCGCAAATAGGTTCACTTGAACATGGTGCGCATATTATTGTTGGCACGCCAGGGCGTGTTGATGACCATATTCGTAAAGGTACTCTACGTTTAGATGATGTGGAAACATTGGTGCTTGATGAAGCCGATCAAATGCTTGATATGGGTTTTCAAGACACACTTGATGCAATTATTGAGCGTATTCCACAAAATCGTCAAACATTGTTATTTAGTGCTACATTCCCAAGAGCCATTGAAGCAATTGCTAAGCGTGTACTTAAAAACCCTGAAATGGTTAAAGTAGAAGAAGAGCAAGCAAAAAGCACAATTAAGCAGTACTTCTATAAAATGGATAACAATAAGCAGCGCTATCCAACGCTTAAGTTATTACTTCTTAAATTTACACCACAAAGCTGTGTTGTATTTTGTAATACCAAAGTAGAAACTCAACAAGTGTGTGATGATTTAGCTGACGAAGGCTTCAGCGCTGTTGCATTGCACGGTGATTTAGAGCAACGCGATCGTGAACGTACGCTAATTCACTTTTCAAATAAAAGTGCTTCAATACTTGTTGCAACCGATGTTGCTGCACGAGGTTTAGATATTGATGACATGGATATGGTTATTAACTACCATTTAGCACATGACACGCAAACACATGTTCACCGTGTTGGCCGAACTGGACGTGCTGGTAAAAAGGGCATTGCTTGTTCTATTTACGGTGAAGCTGAAGCGTTTAAAATTGCACAAATTGGCGATCATTACGAGCGTGATATTACTCCAGAGCAAATGCCGCCGTTTAATTTATTAGATAAACCGCCGTACCGCCCTGAAATGGTTACTTTGATGATTGATTCAGGTAAAAAGCAAAAAGTACGTGCAGGCGATATTCTTGGTGCTCTAACAGGTAAGGATGGGGTTGCAGGTCGTCAAGTAGGTAAAATTAACGTACTTGATAACGTAGCATTTGTTGCTGTTGAACGTAACTCATCAAAACCAGCACTTCGCAAACTAACCGAAGGCAACATTAAAGGGCGTAAAATACGCGCTCGTCGCCTTACTCGTTAATTTAAACCGCTAAATTAACAAATTAGCGAGCAGCTACCTTTAGCTGCTCGTATTGTAATTTTATTTTTTTAAACTTAACTTCACAACCATTTGGTTTATCTGGGTGCATCTGTAATGCAAGTTGTCTCCAGCGCTTTTGAATGTTTTTAAGAGTGAAATTTTCAGGTAACTTCCATTCTAAAGCCAACGCTTTAAATTCATTGTCATTTAATACTTGTTGTGGTGATGTCGTTTTAAACTGACGCCAAAAACTATTCAAAAGCTCATCAATTTTCTCTTCATCGGTATCATAATTACGCCAATCTAAATAATAATCTCGCAAATTTTCGTTCGTTGTTACTAAACTATTATCTTCTTTTTCTAAAAGCTCGATATGCAGAGTTGAAATGAGTAAACTTTGAGGGCGTAATTGTGCCTGCAGTTGGTACAATGCATTCATAATTAAAAAGTTACGTTTAAATAAATCACGTTCAGGGCTTTTATCGAGTGTTGTTATTGCGCTGCGGTTTGTCAGTTCTGCTGCTAAAGTATGAACTTGCCAAACCTGCCTTGTTAATATCAGCTCAAAAATCTCATCAATCAGTGGGTTAAGCATTGTTTAGGCCCTAGTAGTTAGTGTATCTTCAATAAAGATTACACTGATATAAGTAACGGTTTGAAGGATTAAAATTATGCTGGGCAAGTTTAAATGCCTCTTATTTACTATATGCTGTGTACTAATAGCTCCTAGCTATGCCCAAAATAGTGATTCGTTATTTGAGCAATTCAAAAACGAAGTGCAGTGGGAGCCTAAGTTACAATTAGCAAATACGTTACTTGCTAATAAAAACGTTTCTAAAAAAGAGCGTGTCGCTGTTTATTCGGCATTAGGTAATAGTGCGTTATCGGCTGATAATTTTAAAGAATCTTTACACTATTTTAAATTATTAGAAAAAAACACTTCAGATACTTTCTTTCCTGACGAGCACTTTCGTGCAATAAAAATGCAAGGTGTAGCACTTTTTTATCAAGGCTTATTTCAAAAGGCCATAAGTGAATATACCCGCACCCTAGTATTAGCTGAAAAAAATGAACAACTACTTGAACAAGCAAATTTACTAAATAATATTGGTTTGGCTTATTTTAATATGAATAAGCTAGGCGATACCCTAGAGTTTTACTTAAAGGCAAAAGCTATTTACGAAGCGCACGGTAGTGAGCAAGATCAAACCGACATATTACTTAATATAGCAGGCGTTTATATACGCTTATCACGCTACGATAGTGCATTTAGTCTTTATCAAGATGTACTTAAAGTTTATCAGCGGTTAGATGATAAAAGCGGTATTGCGCAGGTATACAACAATATGGGTGTTGCTCATATGGAGAGTAATCAATTTGACTTAGCACTTCATTATTACCAGCTAGCGCTGCGTTATTATATTTCAGCCAATGATTACAATAAGTTATCTACGCAATATACCAACTTGGCAAATACTAATTTAGTGTTAAAAAAAGTAGATGAAGCGTACGAGCAAGCTAAATTAGGTGAGTACTATGCGCTTAAAATAGGTAACCATAATTTAGAGCTTAATGCGCTACATGCGCTTGGTAAAATTCAGTTTGTTAAAGGCAACTTAGAAGAGGCGAAAATAAGTTTAGATAGAGCTATTTCACTTGCCCACGAATATGGCAGTGAGCGAATAATTAGGGAGGGTTTAGGGACTAAAGCACTACTTGAAGCCAGTAAAGGCGATTATTCAAGCGCAATGGCCTTGCAACAAGAATACATTAGTGAGCTACGAAAACTCAGAAGTACAGCAATTATAAATGCATTAGCGGTACTTCAGCATCAATTTAAAGCAACACAATTAAACCAAGAAATAGAAAAACTTAAACAAGATCGACGTGTGCAAGAGCTAAAAATGTCGCAGCGTTCTCAGCTTACTTTATTCTCTTTTTTACTATTACTTTTGGTTGTTGTAACTGGTATTGCGCTTTACCGCCGTGGCGCAGAAAAACGCGCTAAGCAGCAGTTAACAGAGCAAGTTACGCAGCGCACTGCCGAGTTACAAGCAATAGCACAGGAGCTAAGACAAGCTAACGATGTTAAAAGCCAGTTTTTGGCCAATATTAGCCACGAAATCCGCACTCCACTAACGGCTATTTTAGGGCAAACAGATGCTTTAATTAATGAATTATATGAGCCTGAGTCACTTAAAGATGAACTAAGAGTAATTCAGCGTCACAGTGACCATTTAAAAAGCTTAATAAATGATGTACTCGATTTAAGTAAAATTGAAGCCAATAGATTAGAGTTAAATATTTCGTGCTTTGATATTGTAGAGCTTGTAAATGACGTACATGCAATGTTTATCACTCAAGCAAAAGCAAAAAATCTACGCCTTATTTTAGACAATCAAGTGGGTAATGAGTTTTACACTAAGCTGGATTTAATACGCGTAAAACAGATTCTTATAAATTTATGTGCTAATGCTATTAAGTTTACTCACGCTGGCCAAATCATTATTGCTTTAAATAAGAGTGAACAAGGGCTAGTGATTATTGTAAAAGATACCGGTATTGGTATGAGCTCTAAACAGTTAAAGCTTATTTTTGAATGCTTTAGCCAAGCTGATAACAGTATTAGCCGTCGCTTTGGGGGGACAGGGTTAGGCCTTAGCTTATCGCAACAATTAGCCGCGATGATGGGCGGTTATATCAGTGTACAAAGCGAATACAAAAAGGGCAGTCAGTTTTCGTTCTTTTTACCGTGCGCAGAAGTAAATAAATCGCAAAGCCTGATTGAAACTCAAAGTGCTCCAAAGGTAAATAAGCAATTGGCAGGGCGTGTTGTACTTGCAGAAGATCACCCTGATAATCGAAGGTTAATAAGCCGCTATTTACGTTCAATGGGGCTCGAGGTTATTGCCGTTGAAAACGGTGAGCAAGCGGTAGAGCAGTGCTTAAAAGAGTATCCTGATTTAGTGCTACTCGATATTCAAATGCCTGTGATGGATGGGCGTTCTGCTTTTCAGCTATTAAAACAGTGTGGTTTTGAGCGGCCTATTTTTGCTTTAACTGCAAATGCTATGAGTCATGAAGTGGATGGCTATTTAGAGTTAGGGTTTAGTGGTTACTTAGGTAAACCGATAGATAAAGAGTCATTTTATAAAGCGCTTTCCAGCCACCTACATAATGCAGAAGATCAGCCAATTACAAAGCAAAATGAAGTTGATATGAGCGATCTTGTCATTAGTTTTAAGCAAAGCTTTGCTTTAGAGAGTGAAACGATTACTCAGCATTTCATAAGTGAAGATTTAGCCGCGCTACAAAAAGATAGTCATCGCATTTTAGGAGCGGCGCAAATGTTTGGTTTAGATGAAATTGCGCAATCGGCTCAAAGTTTAGATAGAGCCCTTTTACGCAGGACCCAAAAAAGTAGTGCGAATGACTTTAAAGCGCTCGTTGATACGCTGCAGAGTGTACTTAAAAAGTATAACGAAAGTTAAACTGTGTTTAATCCAGACATAAAAAAAGCGCCTTAGGCGCTTTTTTTATTCAGCTAAAACGCTTTATTGGCGTCTCATCGAATCAAAAAATTCATCATTGGTTTTGCTCATCGATAGTTTATCGATTAAGAATTCCATTGCATCAATTTCTGACATGTCATGAACAATTTTACGTAAAATCCAAAGCTTTTGAAGCTCATCTGGTTTTGTTAGTAATTCTTCACGACGAGTGCCTGAACGATTAAAGTCGATAGCAGGGAATACACGTCTTTCCGCAATTTTACGGTTAAGGTGAAGTTCCATGTTACCAGTACCTTTAAACTCTTCGTAGATAACTTCATCCATTTTAGAGCCGGTATCGATAAGCGCTGTAGCTATAATAGTTAAGCTACCACCTTCCTCAACGTTACGTGCAGCACCAAAGAAGCGCTTAGGTTTATGTAATGCGTTAGCGTCAACACCACCAGTAAGTACTTTACCTGATGAAGGAATAACGGTGTTATAAGCACGTGCTAAACGAGTGATTGAATCCAATAAGATAACAACATCTTTTTTATGTTCAACTAGGCGTTTTGCTTTTTCGATAACCATTTCGGCAACTTGTACGTGACGAGAAGCTGGCTCATCGAACGTTGATGCAATAACTTCACCTTTAACTAGGCGTTGCATCTCAGTTACTTCTTCCGGACGTTCATCAATAAGTAAAACCATTAATGTTACATCAGGGTGATTATGCGTAATTGATTGTGCAATGTTTTGAAGTAGCATTGTTTTACCCGCTTTTGGCGGAGCTACTAACAAGCCACGTTGGCCGCGGCCAATAGGAGATGCTAAATCAAGTACACGGGCTGTAATATCTTCTTTACTGCCGTTACCACGTTCCATGCGAAAACGTTCGTTTGCATGTAGTGGAGTAAGGTTTTCAAAAAGAATTTTAGTTCGAGAGTTTTCAGGTTTATCAAAGTTAACTTCATTTACTTTGAGTAAAGCAAAGTAACGTTCACCGTCTTTAGGTGGACGAATAAGGCCTGAAATTGAATCGCCAGTACGCATGCTGAAACGGCGAATTTGGCTAGGTGAAACATAAATGTCATCTGGCCCAGCTAAGTAAGAGGCTTCTGATGATCTTAAGAAGCCGAAACCATCTTGTAAAATCTCTAATACACCGCCGCCGAAGATATTCTCTCCGCCTTTGGCATGGGATTTAAGAATGGCAAAAATGATATCTTGCTTTCTTAAGCGGGCTACGTTTTCGAGCCCCATGGACTCAGCTAAGTCTACAAGCTCTTTAATCGACTTGTCTTTTAATTCGCGTAAATGCATATTGGTGGGTTCTTTATTACAGTTGTCATACTCAAAATCGCTTTGATCGTTGAGTGAGGTTTGTTGAATATAACTAAGGATTAGTTGGCTTTATAAACTAGCAGTTCACTGGCAAAGCGTCCAGTCTTTATACAAAATAAATTTAAAAAAGGGCAAAAAAGCCCTTTTTATTGTTCTAGCTTACCGTTAGATGTTGTTTTCTAAAAACTCGATAAGTTGAGTTTTTGAAAGAGCACCTACTTTCGTTGCAGCTACTTGGCCATCTTTAAAAAGAAGTAAAGTAGGGATACCACGAATACCAAACTTTGGCGGTGTGCCAGCATTTTGGTCAATATTTAATTTAGCAACAGTCACACGGCTGTCGTATTCATCAGCAACTTCGTGAAGAATAGGGGCGATCATTTTACAAGGTCCACACCATTCAGCCCAGAAATCTACTAGTACTGGTTTGTCTGATTGTAATACGTCAGCTTCAAAGCTATCGTCAGTAATTTGGATTATTTTCTCGCTCATTGCGCTCTCCGATTTAGTTAGGCGAAATATTTAGTGCGTATTTAAACACTCTTGTTTCTTATTGCAAGTTTAAACGTTATGCTTAAACGCTATGACTAAGACACATTTAACCGATAAAAAGTTTTCAGACTTTGCTATCGCACCGGAAGTGGTTGCCGGTTTAACCGAGAATGGGTTTGAATATTGCACACCTATTCAAGCAAAATGCCTACCTTTTATTTGTGATGGACGCGATATCGCGGGCCAAGCTCAAACGGGTACAGGCAAAACGTTGGCGTTTTTAACCGCCACGTGCCATCGGTTATTACAATCTAGCAAAGCACCTAGTAAACATCCAAGAGCCCTGATCATGGCCCCTACTCGGGAGCTTGCGATTCAGATACACAAAGATGCTAAAATTTTAGCGCCGCACTGTAATCTTAACTTAGGTTTAGTATATGGTGGCGAAGATTACGAAAAACAACGTGCACAACTAGAAAAAGGCGTTGATATTTTAATTGGTACTACAGGTCGCCTAATTGATCTGTATAAGCAAGGCTGTTACACCCTTAATGAAATTGAGGTAGTCGTGCTGGACGAAGCCGATCGTATGTTCGATTTAGGTTTTATCAAAGATATTCGCTATATGTTCGATCGTATGCCAGATACATCAAAGCGTTTAAACTTATTATTCTCTGCCACATTGTCGTACCGCGTACAAGAATTAGCTTTTGAGCACATGACAAACCCAGAGCATGTTCAAATTGAACCTGACGTTAAAACGGGTAAACGTATTCAAGAAGAGCTATTTCATCCTTCGCAAGAAGATAAAATTAAGCTGTTGTTAACCTTAATTGAAGAAGAATGGCCAGAGAAGGCAATCGTGTTTGCAAATACCAAGCATAGTTGTGAGACGGTTTATGCTTGGCTTAAATCAGACGGTCATCGTGTAGGTATGCTTACTGGTGATGTTAACCAGAAAAAACGCCAAACTATATTAGCGCAATTTAGCAAAGGTGATTTAGACTTTTTAGTTGCGACCGATGTTGCAGCGCGTGGTCTTCATATTCCAGAAGTAAGTCATGTGTTTAACTTTGATTTACCTGACGATTGTGAAGATTATGTTCACCGTATTGGCCGTACTGGCCGCGCTGGTGCATCAGGCCACGCAATTAGTTTTGCATGTGAGCAATATGCATACAACCTGCATGAAATTGAAGAATATATAGAGCACAGCATTCCTTTATCACATTATGATAAAACAGCATTGCTAGATGATTTAACTCAGCCTATTATTCAAAGAAAGCGCAACTATTCAACAGGTCCACGTAACCGTAGTAATAATAGCGGACGTCGCCCAAATAATAGTTACCAAAAAGGACGGTCGTAAGCGACCGTTTGTATAAGTAGTAGTAACTAGAGGTTTTTGAACGGTGGGGCAACTTAAACCGCAAAAAAATGTGTACGCAGTTATTGATTTGGGCTCAAATAGCTTTCATATGCTTATTGCCAAATCAATTGCTGGCGGTCTACAAACAATTGGACGTGTTAAACGCAAAGTCCGATTAGCCGCAGGGCTTGATAAAGGAAACGTATTAAGCACAGAAGCAATGCAGCGAGGCTGGGAATGCCTTGCCCTTTTTGCTGAGCGTCTACAAGATATCCCAGACAAAAACATCACCATAGTAGCAACAGCTACCTTACGCTTAGCAACTAACGCCGACGTATTTAAAAATCATGCCGAAAAAATTCTAGGTCATAACATTAATGTTATCAGCGGAGAATTAGAAGCGCGCACAATTTATAAAGGTGTTGCCCATACTTCATCTTGTACTGGCAAACAGCTTGTTATTGATATTGGTGGTGCAAGTACAGAAGTTGTAATTGGTAAAGCATTTGATGCCCTACATTACAAAAGCCTCAATATGGGGTGTGTTACCTATCTTGAACGCTATTTTAAAGATTGCCAACTAAGTAAGAGTAATTTTAACGCAGCAATAAAAGCGGCTCGTACAGTCATTGATGAAATTTCTCCAGAGTATAAAGCAGCGGGATGGCAAATTGCATCTGGAGCTTCTGGTACGGTACAAGCAATTCAAGAAATTATGGTCGCGCAAAATCTTGACGACTTACTTACACTTGAAAAGCTCAACACCATAAAAGATCAAGCAGTTGCATTTAGCACTATTGCAGCGTTAGACCTTCCTGGGTTAAGTGAAGACCGTCGACTGGTATTTGTATCAGGACTTGCAATCTTAATCGCACTATTTGAATCTCTTGAAATAGAAAAAATGGGATTGGCGGGTGGAGCACTGCGTGAAGGTGTTTTATATAGCATGGTTCCGGAGTTACATAATAACGACATTCGCAAACGCACTGTTGATGGGTTTATGAGCCGTTATCATGTTGATCAAAAACAAGCGTGTCGAGTTTCAAGCTTGGCAATGCAGTTAGCGCTGAGTATTGATAAAGATTGGCCGATTGAAAGCTTAAATGGGTTACCACTATTAAAAGCGGTAGCGCAGCTTCATGAGATTGGATTACTAATAGAGTATAAGCAGTACCATAAACATACCGCTTATATTTTGGAAAATACCGATATGCCTGGTTTTTCACAGTCAGAGCATAAATTAATAGTAGCGGTAGCAGATGCACATCGATCTGATTTTCCAAAAGGTTGTTTTAATTCACTCGGCGTAAATAGTCTATTAGCGCAATATATAGTGAGATTACTACGAATAGCAGTCATTTTATCAATGCGCAGACAAGATGATGTACTGCCTAAGTTTGAGTTAACTGCTAAAAATGAAGTGTTAGACCTTAAGTTTGAAAGTAACTGGTTAAAAGATCATCCATTAATGGCCAGTGAGCTGCAACAAGAGTCTAAACAGCAAGGAAAACTTGGCTGGAAGCTCATAGTAAACTAATTAAAAAGGCCCATCAGGGCCTTTTTAGTGTTTAAAGTAACCATTTCGATGTAAATATGTGCGAACAGCACATTATTTCAAGTTTTCTTCAAAAAAGGGTTGATCTGTTTTCGGATCTCCCTATAATGCGACCCCACTGAGACGGGAAACAGCAACGCATAGCGAGGCACGAACAACTCAGGGTG
>NZ_JACJFB010000015.1:0-120111 GCF_014164325.1 Pseudoalteromonas sp. SG43-4
GTATGTTCGTTAATCATAATGTGCCCTCAAACAAGATTTGAAGATCTGATCATGACATTGAGATTTAGTTCAAAAAAATCCCCGCTAATTTCTTAGCAGGGATTTGTGTATAAGAGACAGCTAAATAAGCGGCTTTGTTGTTTAAAGTAATCTTAAATTAACGTATGCATTGCGGCCTAGGCTCGAACTCACTCGCCCTAAGCGGTAGCTGAATCACCTTGCCACATCCTGGTGGTGCCTGCTTACCCGTTTGTTCATTTACAAATGCCCAGCGTATTGATGGTGGACGCGTATCAGCTATTGCTTGTGGGTTAAGTGGTTTTAAGTAACGAATATATGCTTCTAATGCGCCTACGCTACCTGTTAAACCAGTGCTTTTGTTGTCATCTCGGCCAAGCCACGCAACAGTCACTGTATTTTGATCAAAGCCTGCAAACCAACTATCACGTAAATCGTTGCTGGTCCCTGTTTTACCAGCGAGCTGGATTGACGGAAAGTGTAAATTTAAGCGTTTAGCAGTGCCATCTTTCGTTACGCGTTTCATTGCGTATTTGGTCATATACATTGCAGATTTATCAAAACGAGGCTCTGCATTTACTTTATGCTTATAAAGTACTTTACCAACAGAGTCAGTTAATGCCGAAATTGCAGTGAGCTTTTTATATTCGCCATCTGCAGCAATTGTTGTATAAAGCTGAGCCACTTCAAAACTCGACATTTCAACAGCCCCTAAAAGCAGCGATGGGTATTCGTCTATCGCCCCTGTTGCGCCTAAACCTTTCAATGTATTTACTACTTTATCAACACCTACATCGAGGCCTAAATTAACCGCAGGGATATTTATACTGTTACTAAATGCTTTATAAAGTGGAATTGCACCACGGTATTGGTGGTCAAAATTTTCTGGTTGCCACACTTTACCTTGCTCATTTGTGACCTGTACTGGCGAGTCATCAAGCAAAGTAGCTAAATTATAATGTGGCAATTGCAGTGCGGTTAAATACACGGCAGGTTTTACAAGCGAGCCTATATTACGTTTTGTGTCTAAAACACGGTTAAATCCTGAATATCGAACATCGCGACCAGCAATAAGTGCAGAAACACCGCCTTTTTCTACATTAACAGAGATCATGGCTGCTTCTAGTTTTTCAGTTCTAGGGCGATTTTCCAAGTACGGTAAACTCTTTTCAATCGACTCTTCCATTGCTGTTTGCTTTTGCAAGTCAAAATAAGTAAATACTCTTACGCCTGCATCAAGTGTTTGCTGATCAGGTAATAATTCATTTAACTCTCTGTTTACTAGCTCTAAATAGCCTGGGTATGATTTTTGTAAACTGGCTTTCATTGGCGCAATATCAATTGGGCGATTAAGCGATGCACGGTACTCTTTTGTGCTAAGTAACTTATTTTCGACCATTAGACGCAGCACTAAGTCCCTGCGCTCCATTGTGCGCTCTTTATAACGACGTGGGTTGTAATAAGATGGGCCTTTAACCATTGCCACCAGCAGAGCAATTTGATCGTACTCAAGCTCGTCTACAGGCTTTGAAAAGTAAAAGTCAGAAGCAAGCCCCATACCATGGATACCTTGGTTGTATGACTGCCCTAGGTATACCTCATTTAAGTAAGCTTCTAATATCTGATCTTTTGAATAGCGATAATCTAAAATAAGGGCAATAAAGGCCTCATTTATTTTTCGTACTAAAGAACGCTCACGCGTGAGGTAAATATTTTTAGCTAATTGCTGAGTAAGCGTACTGCCACCTTGAACGGTGCGTCCCGCTTTAATATTTGAATAAAGCGCACGTAAAATAGAAAACACCGACACACCATGGTGATCATAAAAATCACGGTCTTCAACTACCAATAGCGTATCTTTTAGCATCGCTGGAAACTTATCTAGTGGTACAAATTCTCTATCTTGTTTAGAATCGTTGCCAATTCGCGCTATTTGCACAGGTTCTAGGCGAGCAGAGTTTAAACGCCTGCCGAACTTATCTTTAATAGTCGCAACTTTTTGCCCTGCAAAACGAAGTTCAATAATATGTGATTCTTCAAGGCCATCATAAAATTCAAAATCACGGCGATAAATCTTGATGCTATCTGCTGTTTTAACAAACTGCCCTGTTCTGCTTAATCTATTAACAGATGAATAATGTAGACGCTCTAACTCAAACACAACTTCTTGGCTTGATAAAAATTGCCCCGGATAGAACTCCATAGAACGAGCATACACTTGCGCTGGAAGTTGCCATTTATTACCTTCAAATATACGTGTAGTTTTTGAATCTAAATAAATGAAATACATTGCCATTGCAATAAAAACAGCCAAGCTGAATTTCCAAAACACTGACCATGTTTTTCTCATAAAAGAGCGTTTAACAGTGGGATTCACTGTTTTTTTACTGCCCTTTGATGTGCTTTTTTTTGTCGTGCTTGACGATTTACTAGCACGTTTAGCTGCAGGTTTGCTGGTAGGTGTTTTTTTATTGTCGGCCATTTAAGTGTAATTTATTCCAAGGGTTATTCACGAGTGTGAGCTTAGCATATTGGGCATATCCTAACATCCGAAAAGTTAACCCCCCCTGAAACAAAAAAAGCCCTACCGAAGTAGGGCTTTATGTAAACACACTATTATTTAAATAAACTATTAGCTATTTCGAACAGAAACAAACTCTGGGTAGGCTTCAATACCACAATCGTGTTGATCCATACCGTTTAGTTCTTCCTCTTCAGTTACTCGTATACCCATTGTTTTGTTAAGCACAGTCCAAACAATAAATGATGCTACAAATACAAAGGCAAGAATACACACTAAACCAATTAACTGATTAACAAAGCTTGCATCACCATTGGTTAGCGGTACTAACATAATACCTAATGCACCACACACACCGTGTACAGAGATAGCACCTACTGGATCGTCAATCTTAACTTTATCAAGTGCTATAATGCTAAACACAACTAATGAGCCACCAAGTAAACCTAGTAAACATGCCATTAATGGAGAAGGTGAAAGTGGGTCAGCAGTAATTACAACTAAACCTGCTAATGCACCGTTTAATACCATGGTTAAATCTGATTTGCCCCAAAGTATCTTACATACAAACAGTGCAGCAATAGCACCCATTGCAGCAGCTGCATTAGTATTAAGTAATATTTGACCTACCGCAGTTGCGTTTTCTTTATCCGAAAGTAGTAATTGAGAACCACCGTTAAAGCCAAACCAACCCATCCATAAAATAAATGTACCTAGTGTAGCAAGTGGTAAGTTTGAACCTGGAATTGGGTATATTTCACCGTTTTTACCATATTTTCCTTTACGAGCACCTAGGATTAGTACACCCGCTAGTGCAGCAGCTGCACCTGCGCCATGTACAATTGCAGAACCTGCAAAATCTACAAAGCCCATTTCAGATAAGAAACCACCACCCCATGTCCAGTAACCTTCAATAGGGTAAATAAAACCAGTTAGTACTACAGCAAAGCCAAGGAAAGCCCATAGCTTCATACGCTCAGCAACTGCACCCGATACAATCGACATAGCCGTTGCAACAAATACTACTTGGAAGAAAAAATCAGATTCTAAAGAATGGTCAGCATCAGCAGCTTGTGTGCCAATTAAAGCGCCTATTGAAGGAATAAAACCACCTTCGGCATTGTCTACATACATAATGTTGTAGCCAACTAATAAAAACATCGTACATGCAATTGAATACAGCGCGACATTTTTAGTTAAAATTTCAGCTGTGTTTTTAGAGCGAACTAAGCCCGCTTCTAACATGGCAAAACCTGCTGCCATCCACATTACTAATATACCTGATATTAAAAAATAGAAGGTATCGAGTGAAAACTTTAGTTCTATTATTGTATTTTCCATGAGACCCCCTTAAATTGCTTCTTCGTCAAGTTCGCCAGTACGGATACGAACAATTTGGTCTAAGTCGTACACGAAAATTTTCCCGTCACCGATTTTACCTGTTGATGCAATTTTAGTAATTGCTTCAACAACGCGTTGACAATTTTCAGTACGAGTTGCAATTTCAAGTTTGATCTTAGGAATAAAATCTACTTGGTATTCTGCACCACGATATAACTCAGTATGACCTCGTTGACGTCCAAAACCTTTAACATCAACTACTGTCATCCCCTCAATTCCTAAATCAGCGAGTGCTTCACGCACGTCGTCTAATTTAAATGGTTTTATGATTGCACTAATCATTTTCATAGCGGCCCCCTCGGACTCTTTATTGTTATCCTGTTGGGTTAAACAATCCAACCTTTGTGCCACTATTTTTATATTTTTTAAAACAATAAGTTAGTGAAAAACAGAAACTAAATAACAAAAAAAACGCACCAATTAGGTGCGTTAATTTAACAAGTTATCTACATTGGTGCGTGCAATATATTAATTGCATGCTTAGCTTTATATAACAGAGCTATACCACGCAGTTTCTTCCTTGGTTTTTAGCTTCGTATAATGCTTTGTCAGCAACACGCATTGCCTGCGTCAAGCTAGTGTCTTGAAAGTCTGCCAAGCCTATACTTGTAGTAATTTTAATTGATTTATCGCTGATAGAAAAATCGTAACTAGCCAGCTTTTTTCTAAATGCTTCAAAGTATTCACGACCACGTTCAAGCTCTATCTCAGGTAATATTATGGCAAACTCTTCTCCACCAACCCGTGCAACTGTAAACTTTGAAAACGTAGTGCGGATTAATGAACCAACCTGCTTTAAAGCCTGATCGCCACCCTCATGGCCTAATGTATCGTTAATATTTTTGAAAAAATCGATATCTAACAATGCGAGAGTATTTTTCTGGTTTTTACTTTTAAGGAGCTTTTCTGCATATTGATAAAAATAGCGTCGATTATGAAGCCCTGTTAAATGATCCCTATGCGCGCTTTCTTTAATATCTGAAATTAACGATAGTTGCTCCATTGTTTGAAGTACTCGACAATGAAACTCCTCATTCATAAATGGCTTTGTTAAAAAGTCATTGGCGCCATATTTAATAAATCGCGCTGATAGGCCATGTTTCCCCGCGCCCGACAAGCCAATAATTGCTAAGTCGTCTCGGCCTCTAAAGTTACGTACCGCTTTAACAAGTTCAAAGCCATCCATAGAAGGCATAGCGTAGTCGGTCATAAGTAGCTTTATATCAGGATTAGCTTTTAATATTTCGAGTGCTTGTTGTCCATCGTGGGCATCTGTCACATCAAACAATTGCTTTTCAAGCATTTGCTTCATTAACGAGCGGCTCAGTAATGAATCATCTGCTACTAATGCTTTACAACCTTGGTTTCTTAGCAATTGCGCAACGAGTTTAACGGCGTAATGGTAAGAGTCGCGATTATCTTTAATAACATAATCAACGACACCTAATTCAAGCATTTGTTGGCGCTTGTACTCATCTATTTTTGAGGTTAAAACAACCGTAGGAATCTTTTTAGATAAAGTATATTTTGCGACTTCACCGTGAGGAGCATCTGGCAAGGTTAAATCAACTAACGCAAGCGTGTAGTCGTATTTTTCTACGTAAGTGGCACATTCAGCTAAAGACCAAGCAAAATCGATTGCCACATCAAGGTATTGTGCAGTTAAGTGGCGAAGTACCTGCTGCACTACTTTACTGTCTTCAACCACTAATACTCTT
This sequence comes from Pseudoalteromonas sp. SG43-4, assembly GCF_014164325.1. Lineage (NCBI taxonomy): Bacteria > Pseudomonadati > Pseudomonadota > Gammaproteobacteria > Alteromonadales > Pseudoalteromonadaceae > Pseudoalteromonas > Pseudoalteromonas sp. SG43-4. The sequence goes on from NZ_JACJFB010000015.1 coordinate 5,659, forward strand.
TGCATAAAGCTTCTCTTTACCTTTAATTAGTTTTACCACAAAACGACAAATACCACGCAATTACTGCAATAGCATTAGTCATAAACATCCGGTGTAGAGTGCACTTATGTGCTTGAAAGCGTAATCCGTTAGATTTTTTGGTGATAGCCTGTATAAAAAATCAATACAAGTAGGCCGCAATATACCTGAATTTTGCAATTAACTAAATAAAGAAAGTAAATCCAAAATAACTATAAAAGCGATTAATACGCGCCTTTCAATGTATTAATACCTTACTGAACCAGTATTATCGGCCACTAGTCTCAATACTTTTGTTATTTAACTCATTTTTATCTTTAATGATGTATCAACAATAATAAGGACACCTAATGAAGCTTAGTCGTATTATCAGTTTACCGATAACCGTTATTGCATTAATAATTAGTACAAGCACGCTTGCCGATAACCAACGTCGTATTGATGTAGACAGCAAAGTAGTTACCCAACATAAGGCTAAAATTAATGGCCAGCGTTTTAGTTATACCGTAGCTACAGGCACACAACCTGTATGGGATGATAAAGGCGACGCGGTTGCTACACTACAATACACCTACTACACACGTGACAAAGTTGACGACAGGACAGCTCGCCCATTACTTATTTCATTTAATGGCGGGCCGGGTTCGGCTTCTGTATGGATGCATCTTGCTTATACTGGCCCTCGCGTATTAAAAATTGATGACGAAGGCTATCCAATTCAACCTTATGGCGTAAAAGACAACCCATATTCTGTACTTGACATTGCCGATATTGTTTACGTAAACCCGGTAAATACTGGCTATTCTCGCGTACTTGAAAACGAAAAAGGCGAACTGCCTTCCAAAGCAAAACAAAAAGAATTATTTTTTGGTGTTAATGCCGATATTAAATACCTTGCTGAGTGGTTAAATACTTTTGTAAATAGAGCACAGCGCTGGCGCTCGCCTAAATTTTTAATTGGTGAAAGCTACGGTACAACACGTGTATCTGGACTCGCTCATGAGCTTCAAAACAGTCAGTGGATGTACATAAACGGTGTTGTTCTCGTATCACCTACTGACATTGGTATTAAGCGCGACGGCCCGATTAAAGCCGCTAACCGCCTACCTTACTTTGCAGCGACTGCTTGGTATCACAAAGCACTTAACGCCGATTTACAAGCTAAAGATCTTGATGAGTTATTACCTGAAGTTGAAGAGTTTACTGTAAATGAGTTAATCCCTGCGCTTGCTAAAGGTGGCTTTATTAATGCTGATGAGAAGCGACGCATAATTACAAAAATGGCGCACTACGCAGGCTTATCAGAAAAGTTTGTTGAGCAAAATAACTTAGATATTCCAACTCAATTTTTCTGGAAAGAGCTACTGCGTGAACGTGGTAAAACTGTAGGCCGCTTAGATTCTCGTTATTTAGGAATGGATAAAAGAGACGCAGGTGAATCCCCAGACTACTGGGCTGAACTTACCTCTTGGTTACACTCTTTCACTCCTGCAATTAATCACTACTTGCGTGAAGAGCTAAACTATAAAACGGATGTAAAATATAATTTATTTGGTAATGTTCACCCATGGGATAGAACCGGTAATAATACGGGCGAAAATCTACGTTTAGCTATGGCGCAAAACCCTTACTTAAACGTGATGATTCAATCAGGATACTTTGATGGTGCAACCAATTACTTTGACGCTAAATATACGTTATGGCAATTAGACCCAAGCGGTAAAATGAAAGACCGTTTGAGCTTTAAAGGCTACAGAAGCGGACACATGATGTACCTTCGCCACGCTGATTTAGAAAGCTCTAATAACGATTTACGTGACTTTATACAGCACGCTTTACCCAAAAAAGGGCAAGCGGCTAAATACTAAAATACCTAAAACAAAAAATGGCTCTTTAAGAGCCATTTTTTATGTGCGTTTTTCATATCGTAAACAATAGCTTTTAAGTTGTGTGACTACAGCGTTAAAGCGCTCTTCCAGCTGCTGTATATATTCATTTTTAACTGTTTCGTTTTCTGCCTGTGTTTCTATCTGCTGGCATATATTTGCCAACTCAATAGCCCCAACAGACTTTGAAGACGACTTTAATGCATGAGCCTGAAAAGCTAAATCAACATAGTTTTTACTCTTAGCATACGCGTTAGCTAATTTAATTTGCTCCCCTGCTGTTTGTAAAAACGCATTAAATACCATGCAATGTACGCTAGGATCATCACCAAGCATTGCTTTTAGTAGCGTAATATCTAATTGATCAAAACTATCTGAAGCTATATTTTCACCATCTGATTTTTCTGAACGTGTATTGACCATAGTTTGAGAATGCTCCATCAATAACGACTTTAATTTAACAAGCTCAATAGGCTTTGTTAAAAAGCCATTCATTCCACAACTATAGCAATTATCTATGTTGTTTTTGGTAATGTTGGCCGTAATTGCAATTATAATCAGTTCATCAAAATGAGTGTTTTCTCGTATTTTTTTGGCTAACCCTAACCCATCGAGTAAGGGCATTTGAATGTCGGTTAGTAAAATATCAAAGCGTTTATTTTGTATGGCCTCCCAAGCTTGCTCACCGTTACTTACAAAAGTAGAGCACACTCCAAGCATAGTTAATTGCTGTTTTAACACTTGCTGATTTGTAACTTGATCTTCTGCCACTAAAACCTCAAGCGTAGGAAGCGTTACCGCATTTAAGCTTTGCTGTGTTATTTGAGGGGCTTGCACTTGTGCTGGCAAGTCAGTTTGATCAAAACTGTTAAAGTTTAGCGTAAAACAAGAACCTTTGTGCTGCTCGCTTTGTGCGCTCAAAGACCCTTGCATACGCTCTACCAGCTGCTTAGTTATCACTAAACCAATACCGGTTCCATTTACTTTACTGGTTTCAGCGCCTAAGCGGTCAAAAGGTTTAAATAGGCGAGAAATGTCATCTGGAGAAAATCCGCATCCGGTATCTATTACATCTATTTCGCATTGTTTATTACTTAACACCCGACAATTAATATTAATGCTGCCATTTAGTTTGTTGTATTTAATCGCATTTGAAAGCAAGTTAAGCATCACTTGTTTAAAGCGGCGCTGATCAATATAAATACTCAACCCTTCTAAGGACTCAAAACCGTGAGTTTGCAGTGTTATTGATTGCCCTTTAATTAGCTCAGTGACAAGCTCTACTGACTCTTCTAATATGCTTTTAATAGGCACATAAGAAAAACTAAACTGCATATTACCCGACTCAATAGCTGTTAAATCAAGCACATCGTCTATGAGTAATAGTAAATGCTCTCCAGCTTGATAAATGCTTTTCGCGTTTTCTTTTTGTACTTTATTAGCACTCTCATCATATCCATACAGCTGGGCTAAGCCTAAAATTGCATTTAATGGAGTTCTTAATTCGTGGCTCATACTGGCCATAAAATCTGACTTTGCTTTGCTTGCAGACTCAGCTTGAATTCGTAATGCATTTAATTTTTGATGGTTATTCGCAACCTCATCAACCATATTATTAAATGCATTTATTACACTGCCCACTTCATTTTGTTGTTGTTTATCTATATGGCAATCAAAGTCGCCTTTGGCTAAACGTGAAAACCCAAGTTTTAGCGTCCTCAAAGGCGATGTAACCCTGTAATCCACCAGCCAAGCTAAACCTATAAAAACGATAACTAAAATAATAAATTGTATATATATTAAGGTGTAATGAAGTTTTGAAGATTCGTTAATTTCATTCGTAAAATTAACAACCAAGCTAATATTAGCCAGCGGTTTGTCTAAAAATACCACCTGTTGAGATAACAGCATGTCGCCGTTTTCATTTGCTCCAACCCAATTCTCAAGCGGATACAATTGGTTTTTTGAATCAACGTCAACAATTTTAATACTTTTCCAATTAGGGCGAGTTTGAAGTTGACTGTCTATTTCTTCATATAGCTCTGCATATTGCCTAGTTAACAACGGAGTCGTTATAGAAGTCGATAACTGCGCTAAAGAACGCTGAGCAGCCTTTGAAAGGCCATCGTTTACCCAACGCGCTTGTTCAGGTAATGCGTAAAACATAAAAAGACATGCCATAAGCAAGCCACAAAGCAATACAACAATAAAGCTTTGCGCCCTTAAACTACGAAACCCTCTAATTTTCAACATAAAATGAGCGCAAGCCCCACTGAGTTAACTGCTGATACTCTGCTAAAGTTGCAATACTAGGTTTAATAATTGGGATACCTGCAAGTAAATGTTTATGCTCTGGGCTTTGCCCTATATCTAAAATAGCTTGTTGCACTTTTAACTGTATTGCAGGATCAACCCTTGGATGGGCTACAATTGGGTGGCGACTAATTTCACGCGTTTTATAAAGAATTTTGAGTTTATTTTGTAAGCTTTCTGGTTGTTGTTTAAATGTGCCCATTACACCACCGCCCGCCATTGTTGAGTGCAGTGCTACATTTAAATATACCGATGGATGAGTTTGGACATATACAGGCTTTATTGTTAGCCCGTATAACAATGCTAAATCAGCTCTCATTAATAATGACGCACCTAATGCGTTAGGTGCAGGGAATGCTATTTCAGCGCCCTCTAGTTGGCTTAAATTATCAATATCACTGTCTTTGTTTACGAGCAAAATACCTTGCAGCTTTCGCCCTGCATCTTTTATTAATGGTAAATATCCCTGTTTTTCGTATGCTACAACACTATGCCATGGGTTCATGTATGCAAAGTCGTACTCGCCATTAGCAAAGGCTTTTTCAAATACAGGAATAGACTCAACTGTAATTAGCTTTATAGTTATTCCCGTTTGCTTACTTACTTGCTTTAACAAAGGTTGCCAAATAGTATTTAGCTTTTGCGGCTCGTATTGCGGCACTACACCAAAGGTATATTCTTGAGCTAATAAGAATGAGCTGTGTATCAAACATAATATAGCCACTAAATACTTCATCAATTCTCCAAATAATAGCGTGTCATTATTGCTTAAGCGTAGTTAAAGACTACTCAACACACCATTAAATTATTATATATTCGATATTTAGCATTGACCTGCTTTGATTAGAGGTAGTTTTGGAGTGTATTTTTTATCTGTGAGCATATGATGCAAGTTCATAAATGTGATGTAAGTACTTTTCAATCCGACCTTATTGCTTAGCCAAGTAGGTATTGCCCCATCAGGCAAAGCATATACTTGGTACTCAATATCAAGGCGGCCTTTGTCCTCACTCAGCAGCCAGCGTGCATTTAAAGTAGTAATTCTTATAACGCCATTGTTTTTGGGCTGCTTATTAGGGCGAGCCTTAATAAGCAATTGGCTTTTATTTGCAGTCAACTGTGAATAACAAGAATAAGTAATGCTATCTCTATCTCTAACAGGCCAAGGAGAATTAAAATAACTGTACACTAAATTTTCTGATGGGCTTATGTGCTTAATAACCTTTACCTGAGATATATTTTCGAGCCATTGGGGTGCGGCATCGGTATCACTAAGTAATTCTAAAAACTCATTGGTGGATACGCCTTTCACGCTCATCTGCGCTTTTACTTCAAAGGTATTATCACTGTGGCTTTGATAATACACACTTACGCCATTTTTGTTTTTATACAAATGCCATATGGGCTCAGCGTAAGTGTTAAAACTAACTAATAAAAAAATAACGAATAAACACTTTTGCAACTGAATTTTATTACAAAAGCGCATCATTTATTTTTGCCAGTAAGGTTCTATGTCAAGTGAAGCAAGGCGACTTTGCTCCATGGCACTGACCAAATATTCAGACTTTTGTTCAAGCCATGACTGGATTTTAGCAAGCTGTTCGTCCTCTTGCCCTGCACATAATTGCTTTAAATACTCAAGCGTACTTAATTCATAAATACCATGAGAAATATCAAGCCAAGGCAATCTAAACTCTAGGCGTTCTTCTTTATCAAATAACGATCCTAAACAGTTACCGCTCAGTAGGCTATTTTCAAGCTGAGTTCGTAGGTTTAAATACGAAGCGACATCGAGTGTTTGCTCCTTTGGAAGCAACTCGTGCAGGTTTTTCCAGTCTTTATTGAAAAGCCTATTGGCAATAGACGACACATTTTGCTCAGCCGCTTGAAGCTCTGCTTGCCCCCAGTCTTTACGCCATTGCTTATCGATTAACCATGTAGTTAACGATAGTAATAAACGATTATAACGTGCGCTGTGAAACAGTGCATTTATATCGTCAATGCTTGGCTGTAACTCTTTTAAGTCTCCAATGACTTGAGCAAGTGCTGGCGCCGCATTAATTTTTTTATAAAAAGCATGGCGTTTAGACGTGTACGTTTTTAATTGAATCGCGTTTTCTACCCACGCTAATTCACTTAATAACCATTTAAGTTCGGTACGTAAGTGCTCTGTACTTTCTTTAGATACTATATCGTCGTATAGCCAAAAAGTATGGCGGATTAAACTGATGCCGTCAGTTACGCGTTTAAGTGTTTTTAAACTTGGCTTATCGAAATAGCATTGCTCGTGCTTTTGTACAAAGCGAATGCCAAAGTTCATGGCTTCAACTAAAGCACGCTCTTGAGTAGTCGACTTTGGTAATTGTACAAAACCAATAGATTTGCTTGGCATTAAAGGTTTTTCATCAGCAAGTCGATAACCACGCGCGGCCTTAGAATACAAACCTAAGCGTATGCAGTTTTGGCTAACTAGTATATCTGCAAATGCAAACAGCTCATTACGACTGCCCTCAACTAGCTCAATTTCTAGCTCGCTAATAATTTCAATTTTACCCGAAGCCGCAATTTCACCTTTATCGAGTACGACTTCAATTTTAGCGCCACTTTCGGTTTCAATTAACCAAGTACGACGAATGAAGTTAGTACTAAATATTGGATACAAGTTTTTTGAGATGGCGCTTATTTGCATGCCATGAGGCCAAATATCAGCATCAAACGCCATTAAATTAGGGCGGCTTGATTCAATTGGTAAATTGTACTCTGGACGTTGGTGTAAACCACCTACCACTTCACCTGCAAGCTTTATAGTTTGCTCGCATTCGCTGTCAGAACAACGCGTTCGAAAGCCTATATCAAGCGCTCTAAGCTCTCTGCTTGGCGTATCGTAGTATGCATTTTGTAAGCTGCGAGACGGTTTATTCTTCACCGTTTTTGCAAATTGAGTAATTAACGAGGGGATCAGTGGAATAACGGCATCTGATACCAAAAATTTCAGTTCTATCTCAGTATCCATTCGGTTTGCGGATTACCTTTAAAATAAATAAGTGCTCAAAATAAACAAAGCGCCTTAACAATGCAAATTTTTTAACCTTATTTTAGGGCTTGATGACCTTTGCGGATTAAAATTCGTTCTATCTAGGAGCAATTTAATCACAGCGTGAGGCTTGTAACCTAGTGGACTCGATAACTACTCCTGCGTTACCGTACTGGGTTACAATATCAGTCTTGCTATTGATCTATTTAATCCATACTATCTAACTACTTATGTGAAATAAAAATCACGTTCATAACGGACGCAGTTAGATCAACAAGGTAGATAAATGCTAAAACATTGTTTATTAGGGCTACTTTTAACAGCCACCACATTCATGAGTTATGCACAAGAAGCACAACCTGCAAATTCAACGAATGCAAACACCGCTTATATTATCGATAATCTATACACTTTTATGCGCTCTGGGGCGAGTAAAAATTATCGACTACTCGGCTCTGTAGATGCTGGAACAAAGTTAACCTTGTTATCAAATGAAGAAAACGGCTTTATAAAAATTAAAGATGATAAAGACCGTGAAGGCTGGATAGAAACTAAGTTTATTACTAAAACAGCTGGCTTACACCAACAGTACAAAACACTAAGTAGCGAAATGAGCACTATGCAAGAAAAGCTACGTCAAGCTCAAATAGAACTTCCACAGCTACAAGAACAAAATCAAACTTTAACAGATCAAAATCTGCAGCTATCTGCTCAAATCACTAAACTTAAAACAACGCTAGAACAAGAGCGCACTCAAAAAGAAGCTGCTAGCTCAAAAGAGAAACGCCAGCTACTGACTTACGGTGGTGCTATTGCGTTTTTAGGCCTGTTTTTAGGTATTATATTAACGATAGTGCTGTCACGTCGTAAGCGCTACGAAGGTTGGGCGTAAAGCTCCATCCAACTAAATACAAAAAAGCCGCTTTATAGCGGCTTTTTATTCTCTGTATTTTCATGCAGTTCGAGTTTTGGTGCACTCATACCTTTGAGCAACCGACCAAATATATCAGCGCCGGTAATAATGCGTTTCACGTCGCTCCACACTAATACCACATCGTGATCAATGGCCCCATCAAACGATTTATCTAAAGAATGATTAGCTCGTATTTTTAAAATCACTTCACTCAAACGCATCGCTTCATCAGCAACAATTATAGGTCTGTGACAATAATGATAAGGGTCAAACGTATCTGGCTCAAATAACGCTGATCTTAAAAAACCGTCAGCATCTACCACTAATAAAGGCCAACCGTCTTCATTGGTAATGATCACCCAGTTATAACCTGACTTATGTAGTTTGCGTAAAAACTCATTATCAGTCGTTAATGTAAGGTCTGGGAAAATAGGCAAATCAAGCTTAGTAGGCAAAGCAATAATAGAGTCTGGATCAATTACCTCACCCTCTTTGGTTACGCTTATTTCATCTAAGCTAAAAAAGTTAAGCGCGCCTATTCCCTCAACGTGTTGAACATCAGCTTCTTCAGCCTCTATGTGTTTGCGAATAATACCCCTGAGCTCACTTTCAGCAAAGTACGTAATCCCCTCTTTGCCTAACCATGCATCGAGAATTAAAGCAGTTGGCTTAGCAACTATATAAAACAGAATCTGATAAAACTTAATTAACGGCGAAAGTAGGCTCGCCATTTTTAACGCATTACGCGAAAAATAAGCCTGTGGTGTTATTTCACCAATAATAGTAATTGCGATAGTTGAGAATAAAAACGAACTTGCGCCCATTAATACCGAATCAGAAAGTAGTGTAAGTAGTACGTTAATACCTACGTTACCCCACAAAATAGTCGACAATAAAAAATTAGAGTCGTTTCGAAGGGCCATGACTTTTATGGCCGCCTCGTTCCCTTTTGCACTTTCCATTTCAAGCTGAAGCCTACTTAGTGAAAAAAACGCTAAGTTTAAGCCCGAAAATATTGCCGATTGTGAAATACACAAAGCAATTGCACACCAAATCATGACTTCAAAGGTCATTGTATTTTCCTGTTAGTAATACCAATTCACTTAATTAAGCGAATTGGTATAAGGCTTATAAAAGCAATAAACTGCCTAAACCTAAAAAGGTAACAAACCCAACAATATCGGTAACGGTAGTTAAAATTACCGAACCAGATAACGCAGGATCAATTTTCATTTTGTCTAAAATAGACGGAATAACAACACCTGCTAGTGACGCGGCCACTAAATTCAATAATATGGCTACCGTAATCGTAATACTAAGCATTAAGTCGTTAAACCATAAAAAGGTAAGTAGGCCGATTACAAACGCCCATACCAAGCCATTTACAGCGCCAACACGCAGCTCTTTTTTAAGCAACGCATTACGGTTTGAATCTGTAACCTGTCCAAGCGCTAAACCTCGCACAATAACGGTTAATGTTTGACTACCTGCAATTCCCCCCATAGAAGCGACCACTGGCATTAATACCGCTAGTGCTACAACTTGTTCTATCGTTGCGCCAAATAAACCGATAAACCACGACGCTAAAAAGGCAGTAGCTAAATTAATACCTAACCATATGCCACGGTTTTTAGCACTTTTTCGCACACTTGCGAACAGGTCTTCGTCTTCACGTAAACCACCGGCTTTAGCGGCTGCTTCATCAGCAATTTCTTGTCGTAATTCATAAGCAGAGGCAATGGTTAATCGCCCAAGTAATTTGTTATCAACATTAACCACTGGCAGTGCCATTTTTTCACTGTGGATCACCACTTCTGCCGCTTCATATAAATCATCATCAGCATGGAGCGATGAAAAGTCATGATTTGCCAATGTCATTAAGTTATCGGTGTCGCTGGCTTTTATTAAATCATTTACCGCAACCTCACCTATTAAACTACCCTTGCGGCTTACTAAATAAATAACTTCACTGTATTGCGGTAAACCTTTGTGTAGCAATTTTTTAGCACCACCGGCTGTTAGCTTCTCCGATACTTTTAAAAAGTCAAAACCTAACCAGTGACCTAATTGCTCTGGCGGGTATTGCTGCGCTAAATCATATTGTTTGGTTTGCGCTTCATCGAGTTGCTTTTTTGCATACTCAACAAATCGCTCTGGTATAACTTCTTCAAGTTCCAGTAGCTCTTCTACATTAACTTCATCAAGAAGTTTAAAAGCCTCAGTGTCTTCTAGCGTTTGTAGCAACCACAAACAACTATCTTCACTTAAATTAACAAAAATTTCGTGTTGCGTGTCTTCATCAAGCAACTGCCAAATTTCAAGTCGTTGTTCTTTTGGTATCGCCTCAAAAAGTAATGACAGGTGCTCTGTTGAAAGCGTTAACTGCGCATCTGCTAATAATTTATTTTTGCGTTCTGTTGTATCGCATTGCAATAAATCATTTATGAGCTGTGGAAGTTGGTCTACAGGATACTCAATCATCTTAAAACCTTAAAATTTAAAAGCGCACATTATTTATAGTCTACTTGAACAATAAAAAATTGCAGAAAAAACGTGAACTTATTAAGCATGCGCAAGCTATTTTTGCGCATTGTATGGGCAAACTAAATGCAGTACTAATATTTATTTTAAAAAATTAAAAAAACAGTAAAAGGACTTGTTTTTGAGGGATTAAACAACAAGTAAGCAAACCAAATGGATTACTTATAATAAAAAAAACCCCATATTAGCTAGGCTAATATGGGCAAAATCACACAATGAATTAGGTGTTTTTAAATTACGGTTTATGCTTTAAATTAAAGTCTATCAGTAATATTTCGTACTAAGTCAGAATCTACAAATTGAGTAATAAGTGCAGCGCCCCACGCATAGCCTCGCTGTATTGGGTAACCTTTAAAAATCCAGCGTTTACGCACGTGATTAAAGCGCTCTAAATAGTCTTGTTTTTTTTGTGGCAGAGGTTGCTCACCCAATTTATTCCATGCTTTATATACGCCTGACATGTCAGATCCTCGCATAAAGCGTTGCAACCAACGTGGAAAACGAGAAAAGCTAATAGTGGACTGAAAATCAATAAAATAAGGTTTACCGTCTGCGCCGCATAAAATATTACCCATATTACGCAAGTCTAAATGCACGATGCCTTTGCGATGCATTTTTGCTACTTGACGCTCAAGCTCACTAAAAAAGTTAACAGGTAGTGTTTTGTCTTCATGAATTAAAGCGCGCAGTGGCGTGCCTTCAATATAGTTATAAGCAACCGCTATCGGCGACAATCTACAAAAGCGGTTAGCAACTGCATCAAGCTCTGCTAAACGGCTCAACCCTTTATACTCTTGATTTACCGACATTCGTGCAAATGTTTTGCGGATAAACCAGGGGCTTTGGCTAAAATCTTTAACGATTAAATCAAATTCATTATCTTTATATCGATACACAATCGCGTTAGCAAAACGTCCCTTATGGACAACACTTAAGTGATGTTGCATAAAAGTATGTTCTGGAAATTGCTGTTGTAATTGTACTAACAAATTATTTTCAATCATAACAAACCTAACAAGATGATAACTTTAATTGCCTAGGCAACTATATTATCAAAGTTAGATTCTGCGCACAATCAGATCAACTAATTAGCACGCTAACTTTCTATTGAAACAGTATCGCTATTTTATTGATAATCTACTTTTGGGGGGAGTCTGGCAGTGAATCAAGATTATTTATAGCTTTGAATAGTAAGTCGATTATTTGGTTTTTTTCTGGCTCCGAAAAACCACTTAATGCTTGCGCATAGACTTCGTTCACTACAGGCATAATTTCAGGACAAAGAGCTTTACCTTTTTCACTTAAACACAAAATAGTTGAGCGCTTATCAAGCTCACATTGCGTTTTAATAATGAGTCCTTTTTCTTCAAGTCGGTTTAGTAAGCGGCTCATAGCGCCACGATCATAAACCATATACTCGCAAAGTCCTGCAAGCGTATTAACCGACTCTCTCGCAAGTAGTACAACCACAATATATTGCGCAGAAGTTAAGTCCATAGGAAGTAACTTGGCATCAACATGAATGGCTAATCTCGAACGTAAAAAAGAGACTAAACGCCCCAAATCTTGCTCTGGCGCTAACTCTTCTCGAGTACAACGTTTAATTGATGGCATGTTTTGCATGGTTATTCCACTGTATAAGTATATTTGCATGCTGATAGACCTTAACGCATACAAAAAATTCAATAATTTTTATAAAAAATCGCCCACAAAAATAAAGCCGCTATTAGCGGCTTTTAGTGTAGGGCTTTAAGCTTTGTTAAATTTTAAATTGGCCAACTAAGTGTCCTAAGCTTTCACCACGCCCAGCTAAATGCTGACCAACTGAAGAGGTGGTTTTACTTGAAATAGTTAGCTCATTAACTATTTCTTGAATAGCAAATACATTACGGTTTATTTCTTCTGTAACGCTACTTTGCTCCAGCGCCGCTGTCGCAATTTGTGTGCTCATGTCGTTAATTGATCTAACTGAGCTTGTTACAGCGCCTAAACTTTCTGAAATAGCACGAGAGGATTCAACAGAGCGATTACAACTACTTTGGCTTGCTTGCATTGCTGCAACTGCATCTGATACTAAATTATGTAGCTCACTCAACATTTCACTAATCTCTAGTGTGCTAACTTGAGTACGACTTGCTAGGCTTCTTACTTCATCGGCTACAACTGCAAACCCTCTGCCTTGCTCACCTGCTCGCGCAGCTTCTATTGCAGCATTGAGTGCAAGTAAGTTTGTTTGCTCAGCAATTCCACCAATTACACTTAGTACGCTATTAATCTTTTTAGATTGATCACTGAGTGAATCAACCTGTTCAGCAGCTAGGTTAATTTCGCCCATTAAGTTTGAAACCTCACAGAGTGAAATATCAACACACTCTTGAGCTTTAGCAACTTCTTGCGTTGCCGCTTGAGTTGACTCTGCCACTTGGTTTGTATTTTGAGCCACCTCATGAGAAGTAGCCGACATTTCGGTAATAGCCGTTGCAACAAGGTCTGTTTCATGATTGTGATTAAGTAACTTGTCTTCAATTAATCGTGTTTGTGTATTTATGTCACCAGAAGCTGTTTTTACATCGTGTGTTACATCAACCACATTAGTAATAATGCCATGTAGCTTACTTACAAACATATTAAATGCTTCGCCAAGTTGACCTATTTCATCATTAGTATCAATGTCTAGACGCTTAGTTAAATCGCCCTCACCTTTTGCAATATCGTCAAGGCTTTGCGCCATGCGCTGTATTGGTTTTACCATTGTGTTTGCGGCAACTAACGCACATATAATTGTTAAAACAACCCAAAATAAAGCAATTAATAATAAGGTCATTACCTTATCATTCATGTGCTCTTGCATAGTTGTTTGGTATTTAAGTAGCTCTGCGTCTATATCATCCATATATGCGCCAGTACCAATCATCCAGTTTGTGCCTGGTATCATTGCTGCATAGCCCATCTTTTCAACTAAGCCTGTGGTATTTGGTTTTTGAAAATGATAGTTAAAAGCGCCACCGCCTTTTCTAGCTTGCTCTAATAAGCCCACTATTATTTTTTTACCGTTAGGGTCAGTCATCCCTATTTTGTTTTGCCCTTCAATAGCATCACCTAGTAATGCATGAAAAACACTAATGCCATTGGTGTCGTATATAAAAAAGTAACCACCTTGGCCAAATGTTAAGTCTCTTAAAGCGTTTTTAGCATCTTGCTCAGAGCCATTTGCTAATTGATAGCGAACAATTTTGCTAGCAATTTCAATTTCGGTACTTAGTAACGTTTGCTTGTCACTTATTAACTTAGTTTGAAATGCTTCAAAATTTTGTTGCTGATTTTTATTCTCTAAATAATAAGAACTCAGCATTAAGCTGATCAAAAGTAGCATTAGCGGTAAAATAGCTAGTAACAGCAATTTGTTTTTCAAGCTTAAATTACTCATTTTTTCTCCGAGGTGAATAAAGGTGTGTGTGCAGCAACAACTAAAATCTAGCAAAACTAATATAGTTTGCAGATTTACTTATTTGCCCAAAATAACTTCGCTCATTTATATCGCTTTAAACTTATATTAAGAAAAGCATAGGTAAAATTAGGTAGGACCAAGTTAGTTAGAAGTCAGCTTAGCCATATTATAATCCCAACTCGGCATTTTAGACACCAATAACGCAGAGACCTTAGTCTTAATAAAAATAATTCATCCAACGTTTATCCATTATTTAAAACACTCTCTATAAATAATATCCACGTAGCCTTACTGCTTTTATTTAAGTTAATTAGTTTTAATTGCGGCGAGTTAGATTATTTGTAAGCGAGTATAAACATTGACCTCAAGGTTAAATTAATATGTAGAGATTAATTTTTTATTAACATATAATAACCCTATCTTCCTAGTACTAAATAACCAGATAGATTGAAACATATTGTTTTGAGCCACTGTTATGAATTAATAAAAATGAATTACTAATGAAATATATTTTATATCTTGTGCTTTTAATCTCTAGTCAAGTATTTGCAAAGCCTGTAAATAATAGTATTGCATTTTACTATTCGTACCCGATGCCTCTAGCCGAAATGACTTTTTATTCTCGCGTTGTAGTTCAGCCCGAACACGTCACTGAGCACGAACTTAATTGGTTTAAACAACGTAATATTGCTGTATATGCTTATTTAAGTGTTGGCGAGTCCTTTAATAAAAATAAGTCATCACTTAGTATAAACCCCAACTGGGATAGTCATATTGCCGATTTAGCATCAGCACATTGGCAACAACATATTCAAAGGAGCGCTGAGACATTAAAAGCACGTGGTTTTAGCGGCTTATTTTTAGATACTCTAGACAGCTATCAACTTTTAGATGACAAGCACAGTAAACCCGAACAACAAGCTGGATTAGTCACCATAATAAGTTCACTCTCTGAGACTTTTGATAAGCACCTTATCCTCAACCGGGGCTTTGAGCTATTGCCTAAACTCGCTAATTTAGCCAACGACTTAGTTGCTGAGGGTTTGTATAGCCACTTCAACCCTAACGACAATAGCTATACACTGACTAACAAAAACGACCAAAATTGGCTAAGCGCACAATTAAAAAAAGCACAAAACTTAGGCCTCAACGTCCAAATTATTGATTATGCAAAGCCCGATAACCGCCTCGCTATGGCACAAAAGATTATAGACGCAGGTTTTAATCCATGGGTGACAGATGGCCACTTGCAAACATGGGGTACATCATCAATAAAACCGGTGCCTAGGCGAATATTAATTCCTTATAATAGCGATATTTCACCCTTAGTTAAAAAATCTGTTCATTCAAAGCTTGCTACAATCATAGAATACTTAGGGTATATTCCTGATTATGTAGATGTAGCTAAAGAAAGCTTACCTAGAATAGATCCCAGTTTACATGCCGGCATTATTTCTTGGACTACTCATAGTATATTTTATAGTACTGAGATTATTAAATGGCTGGAAGGGGGTTTAAAAATAGTACCGGAGCTAATATTAGGGGAATTACCTCAATCAAATAAATTACTGATTAGTTTAGGCGTAGAAAATATAAATAATGCGCAACCTGGCCCTTATAAAGTTGAATACTTTGCCGATTGGCTAAAAGGTGAAACTACAAAAGCACCTGTAATTATCAGACCAAATTCCCTTAAGTTAACCTCAGACGCCACAGCGTTAATTAGCATTAGTTCAGCAAATGGTAAAATCCTAGCGCAAGGAAGTAAGACTAAACTAGGTGGCATAATAGTAGCCCCTTGGCTAATTGATAATTTACCACTGGAAGGCAGTAAATGGGTGATAGACCCTAAGAACTTGTTAACAAAAGTACTAAATTTACCCACAATATTAGCTCCTGATACAACGACTCTGAGCGGAAGGCGTATGTTAACTTTGCACATAGATGGCGATGGATTTAGTAGCGTTGCGCACTTCAAAGGTAAGCCATACAACTCAGAAGTTATTCGCGATGAAATAATAAAAAGGTACAAATTGCCATTAACATCCTCCATAATACAAGCAGACATAGAGCCTAACGGCTTACATCCAAAACAAAGTGAAGAACTTGAGCAAGTTGCAAGAGATATATTTAAACTACCTTATGTAGAGGTTGCATCGCACACATATAGCCACCCTTACTTTTGGAAAGTGCTATCAGGGATACAAAACATAGATGAAGATGATACGAAATACGGACTTAATTTAAATATTCCTGGGTATCTCTCTGTCGATTTAGAAAAAGAAATTTCAGGGTCAATTCAATATATTAATGAACGACTGACGCCAAAGAATAAAAAAACAGTATTAATTCTATGGTCAGGCGATGCGGTTCCAGGACCAAAGGCTTTAGCCATAGCAAGAAAAGCTGGCGTGCTCAACGTGAATGGTGGTAATACTTCAGTAAAAGCTGATAACCCAACTCTTACAAATGTATCGCCAATTGGACGACCTGAAGGTGACTTGTTATACCAAATTTATGCACCCATTATTAACGAGAACGTATACACCAACTTGTGGCATGGGCCTTATTATGGTTTTAAGCGCCTAATCGAAACATTTGAAATTACAGAAAAACCATACAGATTAAAACCCTATAGTATTTACTTTCATTTTTATTCTGGTGAACTACCTGCTGGACTTGATGCCCTGAAATATAATATAGACTACGTACTTGCAAGACCGAATACGCCAGTACATTTAAGCCAGTATGCAAAAATAGCTAAAGACTTTTATTTTTCAGCTCTTGCTAAAAACAGCAATAACGAATGGGTTTTTAGCTCTCAAAGTATTCGAACATTACGTATTCCCAATGATTTTGATGTTCCTAATGTAGCTCAAAGTTCAGGAATATCCGGCGTCACTCAAAAGGGTAATTACATTCATATAACTGATGATTTAGCAAAGCTTAGCTTTGATCACAGCCAAGAAAACAATGTACCGTATTTAGCTTCAGCTAATGTCTCCATGGATAATTGGCAAGTGAATGGAGCTGTCAGTTTTAAAGCCTGGGTGCCTGCTAAAATTGATTTAGTTAATGGGCGTTCTTGTGAGTTTGTTTCTAATGATGGAAAGCGCTTTAAAGGTAAATCAAATGCTGATATCACACAGTTTAGTCTGCCAAAAGGTCAATTCTACGGTTACTTAAAATGTAAAAGAGCTGCTTGATGGTGAGTAATAAAAAACTAAGCTCTTATTGTAAGTAACATATTGATACATTCTTTTATCGTTTTTCTAAGTATAGGTTTGTAGGTTGCTCTTAATAACTCGAGTGGCAAACCAATGGGTTTTATTGTGGTGAGTTAATCAAACCAGCATGTTATTATACCCCTTGAGTATATGGTTGAATTAACATGTAGAAATTAATCTTCCATTAACATATAATAACCCTATATTACTAATACCAAATAGCTAGATAAATTGGACCGCATTACTTTGAGCCACAGTTATAAATTAATTGAAATGAATTACTAATGAAATATTTTTTATACCTAGTGCTTTTAATTTCTAGTCAAGTATTTGCAAAGCCTGTGAATAATAGTATTGCATTTTACTACTCAGCGCCGATGCCATTAGCCGAAATGACCTTTTATTCTCGCGTTGTAGTCCAGCCTGATCTTGTGACTGAGCACGAACTTAATTGGTTTAAACAGCGTAATATTGCTGTCTATGCTTATTTAAGTGTTGGTGAGTCGTTTATTGAAAGTAAGTCTTCACTCGCAGTTAACCCTAACTGGAATAGCCATATTGCCGATTTAGCATCAGCACATTGGCAACAACATATTAAAAGTAGCGCTGCGGCATTAAAAGCACGCGGCTTTAGCGGCTTATTTTTAGATACCCTAGATAGCTATCAGCTATTAGATGCTACACACAGTAAACCCGATCAACAAGCTGGGTTAGTCACCATAATAAGCTCACTATCTGAGACTTTTGATAAGCACCTTATCCTCAATCGGGGATTTGAGTTATTGCCTAAACTCGCTAATTTAGCAACTGACTTAGTTGCTGAGGGTTTGTATAGCCACTTCAATCCAACCGACAATAGCTATAAAGTGACCAACAAAAACGACCAAGATTGGCTAAGCGCACAATTAAAAACAGCACAAAGTTTAGGCCTCAACGTCCAAGTTATTGATTATGCAAAGCCCGGTAATCGCCTTACTATGGCACAAAATATTATAGACGCAGGTTTCAATCCGTGGGTGACCGACGGTCACTTGCAAACGTGGGGCACATCATCAATTACGCCGATCCCTAGGCGCATTTTAATCCCTTATAACAGTAACGTAAAACCACTCATATACACTACCGTACACTTAAAGCTTGCGACCATGATTGAGTATTTGGGGTACATACCTGATTACATAGATATGGCAAAACGCGACTTACCTTTGGTTGACCCTAGCTTACATGCCGGTATTATTTCGTGGACCTCAAGCGATGCATTTTACACCCCAACACTTACCAATTGGCTTGAAGCTAATTTAGGTGTTGTGCCAGAACTTATTTTAGGCGAGTTACCACAGTCAACTAAATTACTATTTAACATGGGTATTGAGTCGTTAAACACACTACCTGAAGGTCCATATAAACAAGATAGCTTTGCACCTTGGCTCAAAGGAGAATCCACAACACCTCCCCCTATCGTTAAACCATATTTACTAAAATTAGCAACTAATGCGACTCCTTTAATTACAATAAAATCAGCTGATAACACAATAATTGTACAAGCGGCTAAAACTAAATATGGTGCAGTCGTGGTTGCTCCTTGGCTAATTGATACATTTCCGATGGAAGGCAGCAAATGGGTTATTGATCCGCGTACATTGCTTACTCAAGCAATGGGGTTACCACCTATATTAGTGCCAGATACAACCACCGAAAGCGGCAGGCGAATGCTTACTTTGCATATCGATGGAGATGGATTTACAAGTATTGCCCACTACGCAGGTAAGCCTTATTCAGCAGAAGTAATTCGAGATGAAATAATTAAACACTACAAACTACCGTTAACGTCATCAGTGATCCAAGCTGATATTGAAGAAGGCGGTATTCATTCTAAACAAAGTGCCAAACTCGAAGGCATTGCGCGTAGTATTTTTAACCTGCCTTACGTAGAAGTTGCTTCACACACCTATAGCCACCCCTATTTTTGGACTGCTCTATCTGGGCAAAAAAAAATAGATGAAGACGACACTGATTACGGTTTTCATCTAGATGTACCTGGCTACAACACAATTAGCCTTAAAAAAGAAATTACCGACTCGATAAAGTACATTAATGACAAGCTCGCACCTAAAAATAAAAAAACAGTGATGATGTTATGGTCAGGCGATGCAACTCCTGGTCCTAAAGCGCTTGAACTGGCTCGTGATGCTGGCGTGTTAAATGTCAATGGCGGTAATACTGATGTAAATGCTGATAACCCAAGCCTTTCTCACATCTCCCCTATCGGTCGCCCTGAAAGAGATTTGCTGTATCAAATTTACGCCCCCATATTAAATGAAAATGTTTACACAAACTTATGGCATGGCCCTTATTACGGCTTTAGACGCTTAACCGAAACATTCGAAATAACAGAAAAGCCATATAGGTTAAAACCTTACACTATTTATTATCACTTTTATTCAGGTGAAGTTCTTGCGGGCTTAGACGCTCTAAAACACAACATAGATTATGTTTTAGCAAGGCCAAATACACCGGTGCATTTAAGCCACTATGCAAAAGTAGCAAAAGATTTTTACTTTTCTGCACTTGCAAAAAACAGTAATAATGAATGGTTATTTAGCTCAAAGTACATTCGCACTCTGCGCATACCTACCGATTTTGATGTGCCAAACATAGCTCAAAGTGAAGGTGTATCTGGTGTAACTGAAAAAGGTGACTACATACATATTATAAATAACATAGCTCGCCTTAGCTTTGATCATAGCCAAAATAGTAAAAAACCTTATTTAGCATCTGCAAATGTTGTTATTAATAACTGGCAAGTTAACGGACCGGTTAGTTTTAAAGCATGGGTGCCCGCTTCACTTGATTTAATTAATGCACGTTCTTGCGAATTTGTATCTAATTTGGGTGAGCGCTTCAAAGGTATTAATCGGGGTAAATTAACACATTTCAAAATACCTGCAGGTGATTTTTATGGTTACCTTAACTGCGACGGAGCCGCACTATAATGAATACTACAAAGCGCCCTCAGTTAATTTCAGTAAAAACAATATTAGCGATATTAGCCGTAAGTTGTTTTGCACTTTATGCATTATTTCCACATACCTTATTTTTTGAAGATGATGCACTTTCACAAGACTATACCTTTGAGAAGTCTTACCTTAATGCAGCGCTCAATACAGAGCCCGACAACGAAAAGCTACGCGCAAAATTAGTTGAGCTACATATAGGGCTTAGTGAGTATTCACAAGCTACTAACGAGCTTGAAAAGCTACCTAGAGGTGAGCGCAAAGCAACACTTGAAATAAAGCTGCTCTACTCATTATGGCTAGCAAGCGGTGCTAAAGTTGACGACCGCTTTGAAGAGTTATCTTTAAAAATTGGTGCTCATAAAAACTGGAACGAACAAATATTAACTATTGCAAAAGCAGTTGGGTTAAATGCAAAAGTTGCTCAGTACTATCAAAAAAATAAACAGCCTCTCCTTGCAGCCGATTACTGGTTAAGCGCAGGGGAACCTGACAAAGCATTCGCTATTTATAAAACAAATATAAATGCTGATATTGCAGCTAAAGCGATTGAAACTGCACTTGGTGCAAATAACCCGATACAAGCTTATGCATGGTGGAAAACCTATGGCGACCAAGCCAATATTAAACGCACACTTTATTTGGCTAACTTAGCAGGCAATACAGAAGATGCGGCTCAAGCCATTGAAAGTTTATTAAAGACCGATCCAAATAACAGCGAGTACTTAACACAAGCAATGCACCTGCGTTTAGCAAATGGAAATGCAAAAGGGGCTGAGCAATTACTTGCAAAGCTATTACTACAAAGCCCAGCTGACAAAGAGCTACATTTATTAAATTGGAAGATAAAGCGCTGGCAAAACAAGCCTAAAGAAGCACTTCGAGAGTTTAAATGGCTAATGTCTAACAAAGCTGTAACTCCTGCGATGCTTACCGATAGTATTAACGATGCCACCGCTTTATATTTATACCAAGACGCTAATGATATATACGAATATAAAGCCCAAAATAGAAATCTAAAAGGTAATGGCTTTGCTAATTGGATGCAAGCTAACGAATTTATTGGTAACACAAAGCAAGAATTAAATAATATTGAACGCTTTGAGCAAATAAATGGTAAAAGTGCATTATCACAATATTGGAAAGCAAAAGTACTTCACGATACTGGTAATTTAAAAGCATTAAGAGCTTTGTGGCCTACATATAAAGGGCCTAAAAATGAAGAAGATTTACTTTGGATTGCCCGCGCATTTTGGCTAGATGATGACTTTTCTACAGCTCTGCAAGTACTAAAAAACAAACATGAAAGTTCTGACGATGAGTTTTGGAGCGCCAATGTTGACATGGCAATGCGAGTTAAGGACAAAGCTCATGAGCTATATGCATTAGAGAAGTTACAAAAAATAAGTCCTTTGAGCGTAGGCGACATGCTGCACTACCAACAACTGCGCTTTGAAGGTCGGCCTCAGGAGCTTCTTGATTATTTATGGAAAAGTGAGTCGCAAACTGACCGTCAATTGATTCAAATTGCATTATTAAGCACACAAGTAAATGATGCTAAATCAGTTGCACGTATTCATGCTGAACTTGATAAGCAGCGCTACAATAAAGCTCTCTACCCTGCTTGGTTAATTCTTTCAAATTGGTATCAAAACCAAAGTGATTTAAATTCAGCTTATACAACTTTAAACCGCGCCGCTAAATTAAGCGAATATGACTCTGATGTTGTGCTTGCACAAGGTTGGTTAGCGCTGCAAATGCATGACACTGTAATGATTGGCCGCATTTTAACACGCTATTCTCAAAGCGACACTTCCTATGCGTGGACGCAGCTCTTAGCTAGCCTATCTATTTATGAAAAATCATATAACAGTGCCTACTTTTATTTGCGTAAATTAGCCATTGCAGATCCAAGCGATTTAACAACACTGGTTAACTTAGCCGATGTAATGAAGCAACTTGGTTATTATGCAAATGCTGCTGAACTTAATCACTATTTACTGCAACACTTACCTAAAGATAAATATGCATACAGAGGCTTAATGTTCCGCTGGGCGGGCGCGATGGCTGTTCCTCATTTAATGCAATTAAACACAATGGAAGAACTTGCCCCCGACACTATTGGTGAGCCCCAAACAAACTGGTGGTTAGCGCGCAGAGCTGCACAAAAATTAGAGCCATGGCAAAAACTACAACTTTATATGACCAACGGCGAATTTAATAAAGCGAAACAACTATTAGCAGAAGGCTCACTAAGCAAATTAGATGAACTAAACGCCCTACTCTATCTAAAGCAGCCATACGCAACAATGCAGCGTTGGTACGAAGAACTCACTGGCGAGGCAAATGAATCGCAATTGAGTTTACTCAGAAATGCACGCGCATCCTATTTTAGAGCGCTTGAAATAAACCTATCGCCAGAGGCTGGTTTAAACAGTAGCCAGTACGATGTAAACGTTTATTTTCCTTATGCTAATGGGCAATGGAAATTAAGTTTAAGTAATCAGCAAAACCTTGATAACAACGGATTACTGTTTGCAATAGAAGATAAAATGACATTTGGTCGTTGGTATTTTGATGCAAAAATAGATTCGCACCAAGGCAGCTTAGTTAGCCGCCAAGGTCTTAGCATAGACTCTCGTTATCAATGGGATTCACGAACACAGGTAGGTTTAAAGCTTGAATATAATGTTGAAAACCGCCAATCAGAAGCACTACTTAGCTATGCTCAGCTAGATAAAGCCACGGCCTATGTTAACTACAATATTGATGGTAGACAAAACGTACAGCTATCAGCAGCAGCGATGTCTTTTTCTCGAAGAAGCGATGGCAGCTCACTAATAAACGGCCAAGAATATAATGCTCGTTACCAATACAGCATTTTAAAAGACCGCCCAATTTGGAACGCTTATTTTAGTGCGCAATGGCAAGACTTTGAACGTGTTAATGCATTAATAAATACAGATGCAAGCAGAAGACCGCTAAGAGTTGACCTTCAACCATTTAGACGTTTTGCACTAGGGACTTCATTTGCTTCAACTGGCTCATTAGAACCTCCTTATTTAGGCGCAAGCCCTTCGTGGTTATTTGATATAAGTACTGGCTATCAAACACTTAACGATACAGTAGATGTATCAGTTTCAAGTGGCGCAGGTTGGTCTGTACTGGGCGATGATTTATTTAAATTACAGCTGGGTTACCAAAGTAGTAATAAAGTGGGTAACTCAGATACACAATTACAATTAGGTTATTACGTACATTTTTAATGTTAGGAGAGAGTATGTTTCGTTTAATTATACCGTGTTTGGTATTACTATTATCAGCATGTACCACCAGCAGAGTTGCTGATGATGTAGAGCTTAGCCCTTTAAAAACAGTGGCATTAATGCCACTTGTTAATCATGCTCAAACACCGCTTGCCGGTGAGCGTGCTGAAGATATTTTAGCCAGCATTTGGCAACAAAATAAATTACCAACTCTAATACGTGCACCTCGCGTAAACAGCAAAGAGCTTCCACCACTGGATGATCAATACCGTTTAGACAATGCTATGCAATGGTTAAGCACTCAACAAGCTGACTATGTACTAACAGGCAGCATTGAAGAGTGGCGCTATAAAGCAGGCCTTGATGGCGAACCTGTTGTTGCACTTACATTATCACTCACTGTAAATGGACAAACCACACCAGTTTGGACAGGTACTATTGCTAAAAGTGGCTGGGGCCGCGATAGCATTGCAGCAACAGCACAAGATGTGATTGCCGATTTAATTTCTTATATAGAGGTTAGTGAGTGAAAACACATTTCCTTAGACCAAGAGACGTTCCTGAGCTACAAATATGGGCTGAGGTATTTATATTTACCGCGCTTGCTTTAGGGCTGCCTGTATTATTTAACGCACAGGACCCATTTTGGACTGAGGGAGGGTTTTCGTGGCCTGTACTTGGCCCACTTTTAGTTTCTTTACGCTATGGCTTTTCAAAAGGCTTTATTAGTATTTTATGTTTGCTTGTTGGCCAACTTTTTTTACTTCAAGCAAATATTTTATCACCGCAAAGCGACTTCAATATTAACGCTATGATTGGCTACATTATTGTAATTATGATCACAGGCGAATTTAGGGATGTGTGGGAGCGTACTAATCAACAGCAAAGTATTCAGCTTGAGTACGTAACAGATCGTCTTGAAACATTTACTCGTCAGTATCATTTAATTAATTCATCTCACGATAGAATTGAGCAAATGCTAGCTGGCCATACGTTAAGTTTACGTGAATCACTACAAGCAGTAAGAACCTCTATCGGGCTATTAAAAGAAAGAAGACTTGATAGCGCAGCGCAAAAAATAATCGACTTGTTTGTTGAGTACGGTTCGCTAGAAAGAGCGGGGTTATATAAAGTTGAAAACGACAGTGTTTTAGAACCACCACTTGCCTCTATAGGTAAGATGAGTCAAATAGCTAAAAACGATCCTCTTATATTAGCGATGATCGAAGAAAAAGAATTAGTATCGGTAAAAGACGAAAAAGCATCATCGGGTATAAGTAAATACCATATGGCAATCCCACTTATCGACGTAAACAATACTATTTACGGCGCTATTTTGGTTGAAAGAATACAATTTTTTGCGCTTAAAAATACAACTCTAACATTACTTGCTGTAATGGCTGGGCATATTGGCGATCTACTGCGCCATGAAATAACAAACCCAGTAATGACTTATGAAGAGTATCCATACTTTATTCGCCAAGTTAAACGTGCGAATAAAGAAGCAAAACGATACAACATTCCATCGCAGCTACTAAAGATAAAAGCTAATAATATTACTGATAAATCCACTCAACTTATGAGTTATTTAAGTGAAGCACGCCGTGGTTTAGACATTTATTTGTACGATAATCAAAATCAGGTATTACTGCTATTGATGCCATTAGCTGATGAGCTTGAAAAAGCAGGGTTTATCGCCCGAATGAACACTTGGTGTAAAGAGCGCACTGGTAGCACTTTAGCTGAGCTTGATATTGTTATTGAGCAGCAACTTGCACTACCTATAAGCTCAGATGACATAAAGAGATTGGTTTCACTTTCATGATTATAATTATTGTAGCGGCTATATTAGGGTGTATTTGTCAGTACTTTGCACTAATAGAAGTACTGGAAACACCTGATTGGTTTTTAGCTATATTATTGCATGCTATCGCTAGCATCTTTTTTGCTATTGTTAGTTATGTTTTTATACCTAAAAAATACAAAACGACTCCTTATAGCTCTTTGCTACTCATGTTTTTATTATTGTTTACATTACCAGTACTTGGAATTATAGGTGTTGTAGTAGCGCTTACATTTGCTCTTTGTAAACCTCTCAAGAATGACGAGATAGAAATAGAGGAGCATAAAATACCTGAGCTTCCTTTTGAAGCCAGAGCAATATCAGCAAATCCAACCTATTCAATTGGTGGACTTAAAGCAATTTTGAAGCACGCTAATGAGCCAAATAAGCGTTTAAGTGCTGTAATGGCGGCTCGTCACATGAGTGACTCACAAGCTATTCCTATTTTAAAGCTAGCACTTAAAGATTTAGAAGATGATATTCGCTTGCTCGCCTACTCAACCCTTGATGGTAAAGAAACCAAACTTAACGAAAAAATCAGTTTGTATCAGCAAGAAATAGCAGTTACAACTAAGCAGCCAAAATTGAGTCATTTACAAAAACAGCTAGCCGAACTTTATTGGGAACTGAGCTATTTAGGCTTAGCACAAGGCGCACTGCGTAAATACGTTTTAGAAAAAGCAGAAGCACTTGCATTGCAAAGTATTGAGCACGTAAAAACACCTGCAACTTTTATATTTTTAGGGCGTATATCTTTAGCCTTAGACAAATACGAAATAGCCCATGAGTATCTACTTAAAGCAACTGAGTTTGGTATGGCAAGGCGCCATGTATTGCCTTATAAAGCCGAAGTTGCCTTTTGTATGAACAAGTTTGACGACTGTAAACGCTACTTAAAAGAACTCCCAGAACAACCTAAGGGCAGTGAATTACGTCATTTGCAGGAGTATTGGCATGAGTAATAAAAATGCAGACATTTTACTGCTTTTAGAAGGCACTTACCCTTATGTACGTGGTGGCGTATCTAGCTGGGTTCATCAAATAATTGAAGGGTTACCTCATTATAACTTTGAGCTTGTTTTTATAGGTGGAGCGCCAGAGCATTATGGCGAGATTCAATATACTTTGCCTGAAAACGTTACCAAGCTGCATGTTCATTATTTAGTGGAAAATGACACATCTGAAATAAAAGCTAAGCATGGCGTTAAATATAAAAAAGAGCTTTTTGATTTTTGGCAGCAACTACAAAATTATTTTAGGGATTGTGATGAGCCCATCCCAACTGAGTTATTAAAGTTTGCATTTGAGACTTTGGCTAAAAAAGACGGTATTAACGAAGCCGACTTTTTATATAGTGAATCATCGTGGCAAGTACTCACCAATTACTATTCAACTTTTTGTGATGAATCCTCTTTTATTGACTTTTTTTGGTCATACCGCAATTTATATAAACCGCTATTTAAAATAGCCGAAATTGCACGCGGACTTCCAAAAGTTAAACTTATTCACTCAATATCTACCGGGTATGCTGGTATTTTAGGATCTGGTGCCAGTGTAATAAGCGATACTCCCTTTTTGTTGACCGAGCATGGTATTTACACCAAAGAGAGAAAAATAGATCTTATTCAAGCCAGTTGGATCAAAGAGTCTGAGCAAAGCCTAGGTAAAAACTTAAATACCGAAATGGGCTTTATTCGCCGTATGTGGATCAGCTTTTTTGAGCAAATCGGCCGAACAACATACCAAGAAGCAGATAAGGTCATTTCGCTATACGGCGGTAACAGGCAGCGCCAAATAAAGGATGGTGCAGCGCCAGAAAAAGCATTTGTTGTACCTAATGGAATTAAAACAGTGCGCTTTATTGAAGCGCTTGAGCAGCGTCCAAAACAGATACCACCAGTTGTTGGATTAATTGGACGTGTAGTGCCTATAAAAGATATTAAAACCTTTATACGTGCGATTAAAGAGGCGCAATCGATGCTGCCTGAAGTAGAAGGCTGGATCATCGGCCCTTATGAAGAAGATCCGCAATATTACAAAGAGTGTGAACTACTTGTAGGCAGTCTTGATTTACAAAGCAGTGTAAAGTTTTTAGGTATGCAAGATATTACCAAAATTTTGCCTAAGCTCGGAATTGTAGCTTTAACCTCGATTTCCGAAGCGCAGCCTTTAGTACTTTTAGAAGCAATGGCGGCCGGTGTGCCTGTACTTGCTAGTGATGTTGGCTCGTGCCGCGAAATAATCGAAGGCGGAACTGATGAAGATAAAGCATTAGGTAAAGCCGGTGAAGTTGTCTCAATTGCTTCACCTAGCGAAACAGCACAACAAATATCAAACATGCTAACAAATGAGCAAGTTTGGCTTGAGTATCAAAAAAGTGGTTTAGACCGCGTACAAAAATTTTATGACGAGAGCCACATGTTTGCCCGTTACGATAAACTTTATAAGGATACAATGGCATGGCCGGAATAGGTTTTGAGATACGAAAAATTCTCAAAAAAAATACCCTGCTCTCAGTTTTTGAAGCATACGGCTACGCGGGCTTAATAGGCTCAGGCCCTTGGCTGCTCTCTATTGTAGCGTTAATGCTAATTGGTATTTTAAGTTTAGGCGTTGTATTACCCAAAGTACTTATTATTCAGTTTTTAACGCTTGTTACCTACATGATGGCAGCTTCACTTATTTTAACGGGTGGCTTGCAGTTATTATTAACTCGATTTATTGCAGATTTGTTTTTTCAAAAAGAAGAGGCAAAAGTACTGCCTAATTTACTTGGTGCGCAACTTATAACAACAATAGCCGCATTATTGGTGGGCTTGGCTGTATGGCCTATGCTCCCTATACCCGTTGTTACTAAGATTATAATTTTAGGTGCCTTTGTAAGCTTATGTAATCAGTGGCTTGGCGCTATTTTTCTATCGGGTATGAAAGAATACCGGTTGATTTTGATTACCATGCTAAGTGGTTATGCCTTTATGGTACTGCTTGCATATTTATTAAGAGACTGGCAGTTAGACGGCTTGTTTTTTGCGTTTTTTGCAGGCGAAGCTCTACTCTTTTTTAGCTTTTTGTTTATGATTATTCGCCGCTACCCAGGTGAAAAACTTATAAGCTTTGACTTTTTAAGCAATAAAAAAGTGTATTACAGCCTATTCTTTTGTGGTCTGTTTTATAACATTGGTGTGTGGGCTGATAAAATCATTTTTTGGTATTCACCAAGCACATCAATACAAATTATTGGCACGTTAAGAGCCAGCCCAATTTACGACTTACCTATATTTTTAGCCTATTTGTCTATTATTCCCGGTATGGCAGTATTTTTAGTAAAAATGGAAACCGATTTTGTAGAAGAATACGACCGTTTTTACACAGCTATTCGAGAGGGTTCATCGTTAGAAGAGATTTACTATTTAAAAGACAATATGATCCAAACTGCACGTGCCGGTTTATACGATATATTTAAAATTCAAGGTATTACCGTTGCCTGCTTATTATTATGGGGCGAGCAAATACTTACCTTTATTGGTATTGATCCAAACTATAAAACGCTTTTATTTATTGATGTAGTTGGTGTGGGTGTACAAGTTATATTTTTGTCTATTTTAAATATTTTGTTTTATTTAGATAAACGCTCAACCGTCCTATTTTTAGCGGGGCTATTTTTGGTAATAAACGTTGTTTTAACTTTGCTATCAATCGCTTTTGGGCCGCAATTTTATGGTTACGGCTTTGCTCTCTCAACTATTGTTACCTCTGTTGTTGGGTTATTTTGGCTTTCTAAACAATTTGAAGATTTAGAATACGAAACGTTTATGCTGCAATAGCATAATATAAAGGCTGCTTATGCAGCCTTTATATTTAAAGCTTTTCGTACAAAATTAAAATAATTAATTATTGGAAAGCGGCTGATACACACCATGTTTATAGCTCATATAAGCGCCTCAGTTTAAAGCAAAAAAGACTAGCTCAGTAAATGTATAAAATGTTTATAAAACAAAGGGCTTATAAAAACCAAGCCACCCTACCTTGGCTTAGCTAATCTCTTGTACAATTAGACTTAACTAGTTTAGCTTTATGCTAAATGAGGTAGCCGTTGCCATTACTTACTCACCCATCGCGCTTTAAAGCCACGCGTATCAACATGTATAAATGCGCCTCTGTGCGACTTAGGCCCATAAATACCTAAACCACCTAGTAAACCTTTAAATGATTCACGTCTAGCTAACGACTCCACTATATCGGCCATCGCTTTAGCATCACCAATTGAATGCTTACCATCATTATTTATATCATCCATACGGTAGTTGCCATCGTTATCTATAAAAATATCGGCAGCATCACCAAATACATGTCGGCTAAGTTTTACATTGCCAATTGATTTGTTGTAGTACGGAGTTCTATAACCGCTCATAACCACCATATTACTAACCGGTATACCTTCTAAAATCAGTTCTTTGCGTATTTTTTCTAGTTTAAGTAACAACTTATTTTGTAAAAATAAATACTTTGGGTACTTACTTCGCTGCTTACTAACAAATTCCTTTAGTGAAAAGTGAGGTGATATTTTTACGTTTTCATTTTCAGGCGTTACCTTCACAAAGCCATCGGGCACTATGTAGTGTGAAGCGTCTTTAATCTGTGAAGGTTTAGGGTAGTGCCCAATGTGGTAATACTTGAGCTTTCCTCCTTCAACATTGTCTGCCGGTACTTTTACAAATACGTTGATTTTCATACGCTGTTTTTTATCGGGCGACTCAATAATTACCGTTGTTAAACCGGGCTCTTTGGGTGCTTGCCATTGCCAACGGTTGGTGTCTGTAAGCTTAGATTTCCCCTGAGTGTTAATTAGCGTGTAAGCATTTTTTGATTGCGCAAAAAGCACTTCAAACTCAACTTGCTCTTTGGGCATTACAAATACTGAAAACACCGAATATGGCATAACTATATCGTTAATTTTTAGGCTAAATTCTGCATCTTCAAAGTTGGCTTTGTTTTTTATATCAACTACCTGATGCGCAGGCTTTGTAGGCGCGGCAGCAAATACACTATTGCTAAATATAATTGTGAATATGGCGATAGAAATATAATGAATAAATTGCATAAACCCTCTCATTATTTATTTTTTAATAAAGCGGCAATCACCGACTGTTCATCATTTTTGAATAGCGCTTTTTTATCGCGTTGATATATGTCATCTCTAAAGTTAACCAGCTTATTTTCGTCAACCCATGCAGTCCAATAAACTAAATGAATAGGAAGAGGCTCATCTAAATAAAACGTCTGAGTACTATTTTGAGCAAGTGCGCTGTCCATATTATTGAGTGTTTGCACTTCTCCTTCGTGCTTAATAATTTCACGCGCTAACGAAAAAGGCTTTTCTATTCTTATACAGCCATGAGATAAAGCTCGGTTTGCTTGGCTAAAACGGTGCTTTGCTGGTGTATCGTGAACATAAATTGCTTCGGGATTGGGGAATAAATACTTAACTTCCCCTAGGGGGTTTTCTTCACCAGCACGCTTTACTAAAAAGTGATCAAATTGGTACGGCTTAATAGAATCCCAATCAATATTGCTTGGATTAACAGTTTGTGAGTCTAGGTAGCTGTTTTTTCTAATTTCAATATTATTTTTTACAAGATAGTCAGGATCCTCGGCTACCTTTGGAGCAATTTCTTTGGTGGCAATTGAGGTGGGTATACGCCATTCAGGATTAACTACAAACTTTTCTATTTCGTCGCTAAATGCAGGTGTTTCCCAACTTGGTTTACCTACAATTACGTTATTTTTTAATTTTACATCGCCAGCTTTTACAAATCGTAAGCTGTATTCAGGAATATTTACATACACATATTGCTCATCACTTGCGCCTGCAAAGTTAGTTATTCTATAAAAGTTAAGTTTTAATTTATCGAGTTTTTGCTGTGCGGGCACATTAAGCGATGCAAAAGTACGCTTACCCACTCGGCCATCAACTTTTAAACCATGGCGGCTTTGAAATTGCTTAACAGCTTGCTCTATATCTTTATCAAACGTGCATATAACTTCGTCGCACACATTAGTTTTTAAGTCACGCTCTTGGTATAAACGCTGTGCAAGTAAGCTCACTTGTTTATTATTACTGCCTAGTTCAAGCAATTCATCGTTATATAAGTGTGTAAAACCACCTTTGTTAACTATTTCTTGATACCAATTAATGGCTTTTTCTGTACGTTCAATTAACTGCGCTGAATATTGGTCAAAGTAGTAGGTGTCATCTGCTTGCACGTACTTTTGTGAGTTGTAAGTAGTTAGTGAAGAGTTAGCGAGTACCACACTTTCAAGCTCATTGGCAGCGAGTGTTGGTGCTGAGCATAAGCCGCTCATGCCAATAAACAATGCAGTTTTTAAAGTAAAACCCTTTGCTTTAGTAAGCGCTTGATTTGAAAATGACCCCTTCACTGTGTACCTCCTCGCTAAATATCGTTGATAAATGCTTTTGTACTTACCAATAAGTAGTACACTGGAGGTGCAACGGTAATGCCAAATTAAAGTTTCAAAATAAACAATTGAAATTTAATGACTTTTTAAAAAATCTTATTCTAAACGTTAATAAATTAAACTAGAGAATATGTAATTACTATGCTCAAGTGTGTAAAGTTGCTATGGCAATTAATCTTTTAAAAAAGCTAAAAAACCACGTTCATAACGACTCAAGTACTTTGTTTTTCGTGGTAATGAAAGAGACTCTCTCCACGCAGTTTGAGTATCTTCATCTTCTTTACACAGCGTAATTAAATCGGGATGCACATAAGATTTGCGTGCTATAGCGGGAGTATTACCAAGTTGCTCAGATACGCTATCAAGCATGTTTTTTAAACTAAGCGCCCCTTTAGCTTTAGCTAATTGTTTGAATGCAATAACGCTTGCTCGCCAAGTTCTAAAGTGTTTTGCACTAAACTCCTC
Source organism: Pseudoalteromonas sp. SG43-4 (assembly GCF_014164325.1). Taxonomy (NCBI): domain Bacteria; kingdom Pseudomonadati; phylum Pseudomonadota; class Gammaproteobacteria; order Alteromonadales; family Pseudoalteromonadaceae; genus Pseudoalteromonas; species Pseudoalteromonas sp. SG43-4. The sequence continues at coordinate 38,104 of NZ_JACJFB010000015.1, forward strand.
GCCCATTATTTGCTGAATGTATTGGTTTATTTCACTTGATGTAACATTTGTGCGCTCACCTTCATTTATATACTGAAATAAATGCTGCCCGGGTAAATCTTGTAAGTCTTTTATAACATGGCTAAGCACCCTGTCGGTTATATTTACTTCACGTTCTTTACCTGATTTGGCACGATATTTTAGCTGAATATTTTTGCCCGTGAGTTGTGCATGGCGTGTTCGTAATGTTGTCGCACCAAAACTTTTATTTTGCTTTACGTTACGCTCGTTACCTACCCTCAGCGCACCTAAATCCATAAGTCTTACAACTGCTGCTAAAGTGCGTTCAATATTAAGCTCATCGCCTTGTAAGTCTGTTTCTAAACGCGCTCTTAACAAAGGGAGTTTATTACCAAATACTCCACATGCTTGGTATTTTTTTGCTTCTTGTTGCGCCCTAAATTCAGGATGGTAACGGTATTGCTTTCGCCCCTTACTATCAAATCCTGTCGCTAAAATATGTCCGTTTTCTTCTGGGCAAAACCAAGCGTTTTTATAGGCAGGCGGAAATGCCAATCCATTCAAACGATCAATCACATTTTGCTCTTTTATTTGCTTACCGATTGGATCAAAGTAAAGCCAACTTTTCTGTTTAAGTTTACGAGTGATCCCTGGTAAATTATCGTCTACATAAATTAGCTTCATTAACCCTCCAGTTATATTTAAGCATGCGTCGGAATACAAAATGTATCACTTTAAAATAACCTTAAACTGAACAAGATTATTGATATATAATAAAAAACCAACAACAATTATAAATACTTAATATATATTAATAATTCTATTTAGGTTTTCGTAAAAGTAGGTCGAACTTACGCGCCAGCAACAAGCCTATTACGATTAAACTCGATGCACTTAGCGCTAAAAAAAGCTACTTGAGATAGATTTATTACCCTAAGTTCAGATTAATTACACTTTGTCCCCCGCAATTGGGGTGCTGTTTAAATGGAGAATTCAATGGCTTTTGATTATGGATCGATTGATCTTGGACTAAAAAACCCCTTCAAACTGGAAGGTAAAGTAACAGCATTAAGAGGACTCATTGAGTCTATAGCAGGTATTAGTTTACTTGTTATTGCTGCGGGCTCTGTGAAAGAAGATACAACCGCGGGTTGGATTTTAATGGTGTTTGGCATGCTTATTTTAGCATTCGGCATTCGCTCACTATCGGCAGGTATTTACGCAACACTTAAATACTTTGTAGGTAGAAACCACCCAACTTCACTTGCTTATAACTACAGTAAATCGCAAGCATCAACCGCTCAAGAAGAACAAAAAGAAGTAGCCTACACAGCGCAATCACTTGAAGAAATGCTGGTTGGTCGTAAAAACAGTACATTTAAAGAGCCTAATGGTTTTTTATCACGCTTACTTCACAGCTTAATCCCTAAGTTATTGTTTCTACCATATCCTATTCGAAATGTTGCCCAGCGATTATTTGGCTCATGGGTAAGCACCTTTGTCGCCCTTATTGCTTATGGCCTTGTTGCATTTGTATCTTTGTCGGGCTTTACCGGTGAAGCTGGGGAATTAGCATTTCCGGTCTATAGTGCAATATTAATGTTTTACGTGCTTTTTTCGTGGCGCTCTACAGGTAAACCTATCTCTCGAAATGCAGAAAAGAATATTGAAGCACTTGGTACTGGTGCACTCGCTAAAATTATTTCTTTATCTTTTATTTTACCCATCGCTATTGGTCTTTCTATGTCATGGTTGATGAAAGAGCAGCACATTAGTAAACAAGAAATAGATAACTGGCTTGAGCAACTGCCTAGTCTTCATGCTGGAATGTACTTAATTGCAATTATTGTATTAGCAACTCTAAGCTGTGCGCTTGCTTTTATCATGATTAAAGCGCGTTTAAATTCAGTTACCCCTTCAGCTGAAGTATCTGAACTACGTGAAAACTGGCAAGAGTCTGTTCATCCAGACGAGATTTTCATAAACCTCGATAACCTAGTAATGGCTAATCGCCGTTATAAAGAAGTACCTAACAGAGTTTACAGAGAATTAGACCCTAAGCTTCAAGAACAAATAGAAGGTAAAGGCGGTTTTAAAGGTGAAATGATCCAAGAGATTCAGCCTAAACTGCACTCAATGGACTTAGGTAAAAACTTTACACTCGCGAGATTACTTGCTTTGGTGAGCGGTAACTTACTTTATATTGTAGCGTTAGCATTTACTGTACTTTTAGCGTATTCGTTTATTAATATTTACCATTACATTGATGCGGCAAATATTAATAGTTTTAAACAGGCATTTAATAACCAACATGTCATTCAATTTAGTGAGCTATTAATGACAAGCTTTCACTTATTGCTAATAGGCGTACTTATTAAAGCATTTGCGCAGTTACTTGCAAACACAGCGCATCTATTTTTTGCAGAAATGCAATTTGAGTCACTGCTTGTGTACTTTAAATGTGAAGGCACTTTTACTGAGTCTAAAATATCAACAGGTACTGGTATTCACGATAGCACCCGCTCAGAAAATACTTTAGTACGCAGTAGCATAACGCCTTGGATTATTGTTTCTCGTGTTATCTCTACTACGTTTGCTGCAACAGGTATGAAAAACCTTGAACATCCTCGCCACATTATGGAAATGCATAAAGACGAAGGACAATTACAAGCAATCAAAAAAGACGTTATTTCATTCTTAAAAGACCGCGAATCTATCGCCTCAATCACCAGTGAGCGTGATTTAGGTAATGCGTCACAAATACATCAACTAAACCAACAAACGCGCGCTATACCTACTCAGCAAGCGATAACGAAAGATGATGAAGAAGCTGCCGGGTATTTAAGACAAGAAGAAAACTTATCTCCCGAGCCCAAGGGTTAATTAACCTCAAACCTAGATAACTTTTATTAATGCCACCTTGTTAACTTAGGTGGCATTTTTTTTAACCTCTATTCAATACTTTTTAACTTTATTACCTCTTTTGCACTCAACAACATGATTAATATTGGATTAGTTCACAAAGCCCTTGCTTTATGTGCCAAAACACAAATAATGAAAGGATTAATTACAGGGTAAGAATGAGGACAATGAGCTATATACTAACCACCCAATGTGCTGATGATGTAGGCTTAATAGCTAAAATTACAGGGCTTTGCCATAAAAATAATTTAAACATTACGCGTAACAACGAATTTGTAGATAAAGACGCGCAGCGATTTTTTATGCGTACAGAGCTTACAGGTGAGCCACAAAGCGACTTTTTAGATCAATTACGCGCACTGTTGCCACAAGGCGCTAAACTTGCGCTACATTGCGGCGCAAAAACTAAAGTAGTTTTACTGGCAACTAAAGAAGCTCATTGTTTAGGTGGTATGCTGTTAAAGCAATTTGAACAAACTCTTAATATTGAAGTACTCGCTGTAATTGCTAACTATGCTGATTTAGAGCCGCTAGCTAAAGGGTTTGGTGTGCCATTTCATGTTGTATCGCACGAAGGGTTAACCCGTAGCGAGCATGATAAAAAGGTAGGCGATTTAATTGCCAGTTACAATCCTGACATTATTGGTCTTGCTAAATACATGCGTATTTTAAGTCCTGAATTTGTGGGTCGATTTGAAGGTAAAATAATTAATATTCATCACTCATTTTTGCCAGCATTTATAGGGGCTAAACCTTATCATCAAGCATTTGAGCGCGGTGTAAAAATTATTGGTGCTACCGCTCACTTTGTTAATAATGAGCTTGATGAAGGGCCTATTATTTTGCAAGATGTAACCAGCGTTACACATGCTAATACCGCCGAAATGATGGCTAAAATGGGCAAAGATGTTGAAAAAACAGTGTTTTGTAAAGCACTTCAACTTGCCTCAGAGCATAAGCTATTTATTAATGGTAATAAAACCGTGGTGTTTTCTTAGCATTAATCCAACTGCTTAATTATTCTACATATAAAAAATGCCAGCATTGTTGCTGGCATTTTTTTATCATAAATAAGCTAATAACTTTTTAAATGTAAATTATGCCTGCTCTATTGGTTCGAGCTTTAATTTAGCGGCAATTAAAACGGCTTGGGTACGATTGTACACACCGAGTTTTCTAAATATGGCTGTAATGTGTGCTTTTACTGTCGCTTCTGATATGTGTAGTTCATAAGCAATTTGCTTATTAAGTAAACCTTCGTGCAGATATTGCAGCACTCGGTATTGTTGAGGCGTTAATGAGGCAACTTGCGCTGCTATTTCTCTATCTTCACCTTCAATTTCAGCTACTTTGTTTTTTAGCTCTTTTGGTAGCCATGTATCGCCTTCAAGTATTTGGTTAATTGCACTGGCAATATCATCAGACGATGATGATTTAGGAATAAAACCCATAGCGCCGTAACCCATTACTTTAGAAACGATATTCACGTCTTCACTACCCGAAACAACGGCAATAGGTAAGCTTGGGTATTCTTCTCTAATACGAATAAGACCATATAAATCACCATTACCTGGCATGTGAAGGTCTAGCAGTAATATATCAAGATCCTCTTGCTCGCTTAACACTTGCAGTGTGCTGTCAAAATCGGATGATTCAAAAACCTCTAAACCCTCAAATTTTGCGCTCAGTGCGCCCTTTAGTGCTTCACGAAATAACGGATGATCGTCCGCTATTAAAAACTGACTCATGGTTCACTCCTAATAAATTCGGCTGCCAGTTAGGTTTAAAACCTTTACTGACAGCCGATATACTACGTTTAGAATCAACTTGTAATCAAGTTTTTAACGCACATTTAACGATTTAATCTGTTCTCGATTAGTTCATCGACAACTGAAGGATCGGCAAGCGTTGACGTATCACCGAGTTGTTGGTGCTCATTTGCAGCGATTTTACGTAAAATACGACGCATAATCTTGCCTGAACGTGTTTTTGGCAAACCCGGTGACCATTGAATCATATCTGGAGATGCAATTGGGCTGAGCTCTTTACGAACCCAATTACGTACCTCTTTAGTTAATTCATCGCTTACAGTTACACCTTCGTTAGGCGTAATGTAAACATAAATACCTTGGCCTTTAATATCATGCGGGTAACCTACAACAGCAGCTTCTGCTACCGCTTCATGCGCAACTAACGCACTTTCAATTTCGGCAGTACCAAGGCGGTGCCCAGACACATTAAGTACATCGTCCACACGACCTGTGATCCAGTAATAACCATCTTCATCACGACGACAACCATCGCCTGTAAAGTAAACTCCTGGGTAGGCGCTAAAATAAGTTTGTTCAAAACGTTCATGGTCGCCATAAACAGTTCGAGCTTGCGATGGCCAACTATCTAAAATAACTAAATTACCATCTACGGCACCTTCGAGTGTATTACCTTCAGCATCAAATAATGCAGGCGCAATACCAAAAAATGGATGTGTTGCAGAACCTGGTTTTGTATCAGTAGCGCCCGGAAGTGGTGTGATCATAATGCCACCGGTTTCTGTTTGCCACCATGTATCAACAATCGGGCAATTAGATTTACCAATACTCTCGTAATACCATGTCCACGCTTCTGGATTTATTGGCTCACCTACTGAACCTAAAATACGTAAACTATCGCGATGTGACGAAGCTGTAGGCTCATCACCTTTAGCCATTAGTGCTCTAATTGCTGTAGGGGCGGTATATAAAATAGTAACACCGTGTTTATCAACTACTTCGCCCATACGCCCTGCAGTTGGATAAGTGGGGACACCTTCAAATAAAACCTGAGTACAACCGTTTACTAATGGCCCGTACGCAATGTAACTGTGGCCTGTGATCCAACCTACATCGGCACTACACCAATACACATCATCTTCTTTTAAATCAAATACGTATTCATGTGTCATTGATGAGTAAACTAAGTAGCCACCTGTAGTATGTACAACACCTTTAGGCTGACCAGTAGAACCTGATGTATACAATATAAACAAAGGATCTTCAGCATTCATTGGCTCTGGCTCACACTGTGCCGGTAAGTCAGCAACTAGCTCGTGCCACCATATATCGTGCTCATTCCAATCAACTTCACCGCCTGTTAATTGATGCACAATAACGTGTTCAATTGTGGTTACAGTTTCTTGCGCTACCGCTTCATCTACATTTGCTTTTAATGGAACACAATTTCCTGCTCTGCGTCCCTCATCAGAAGTAATAACAACCTTAGCACCAGAATCTCTAATACGATCAGCAATAGCCGATGGTGAAAAACCACCAAATACAACAGAATGAATAGCACCAATACGTGCACAAGCTTGCATTGCATACACCGCTTGTGGGGTCATTGGCATATAAATAGCTACGCGGTCACCTTTTTGTACACCCAGTTTTTTTAAACCATTGGCAAATTTAGCCACTTCGTCATGAAGTTTTTGATAAGTAATGTTCTCACTTTGAGAAGGATCATCTCCTTCCCAAATAAGCGCAATTTTGTCTGCTTTCGTTTTTAAGTGGCGGTCAATACAGTTGTAAGACGCATTTAAATAGCCATCTTCATACCATTTAATACTGATGTGGCCTTTATCAAAAGAGGTGTTTTTAACTTTAGTGTAAGGAGTAGACCAATCGAGGCGTTTGCCATGCTCACGCCAAAAACTTTCAGGGTCATCAATAGATTGCTTATAAAGCGTATTATATTTATTTTTATCAATGAGAGTCGCATCTTTAATATGCGCAGGAACTGGATAGATACTTTGTGACATCTTCGTCTCCATTTAAATTACTTGCCTTAAGCTTTTATCAAGGATTACTCAGCAGTACTTTATTAAGTATTAGACCTTAGTTGTACTCTACTCCAATTTACTCATTTGTAGTTTATAATCCACCTGCTTTCAATTTTTTTACATAAATAATACAACGCGTTAAATGTAAGTAAATGCAAACTAATCAACTCTAAAACCTTAGTCTTATAGACCAATAGGTAATTGAGTAAATATTGCACATATTCAAAAGTATTTGTGCACTTTAATAAAGATATTTGCGGTATTACTTGCCAAAGCTTTATTTAACGAATGAAAACAATATGTGTATTGAAAAGCCAAATTAACACCCTTTTTTATTCGTAAGTAATACTAGTAGCAAGTAATACAACCTTACATGAAAAAAAAAGCAACAAACAACAAGTAGCCTATAAAGGACACCACAATGAAATTTACCCCATTAAAAACATTAGCAGCAAGCGCTGTATTATGTGCACTATCAAGCACTGCTTATGCAGCGACTGCCGCAAAAATTGGTGATACGGAATTTACTTACGGTGGATACATTAAACTCGACTCTATGTGGAGTGATTATTCAGCGGGTGCGCCTGCAGGCTCAAACGTAGGTCGTGACTTTTACGTACCAAGTACGTTAACAGTTGGCGATGATAACAGCTCAGATGCTGTATTTGATATGCATGCTCGTGAGTCACGTTTTAACTTTGGCACAGCCACTGTTATGGATAACGGTAAAACCGTTAATGCTAAAATTGAAATTGACTTTTTGGCCTCGGCTGCTGGCGGTAATGAGCGAGTTTCAAATTCTTACGCCCCGCGTATTCGCCATGCGTTTGTGACTTACGATGGTTGGTTATTTGGTCAAACATGGTCTAACTTCCAAAACGTGGGGGCGCTTGCTGAAACGCTTGATTTTGTAGGCCCTGCTGAGGGCACTGTGTTTGTGCGTCAATCGCAAATTAAATACACCACTGGCGCATGGTCGTTTTCATTGGAAAACCCAGAAAGTACAATTTCTACTACTAGCGGTATGGTAGTAACTGATGATGCATCATTGCCTGACTTTACAGCTCGTTACACACACAAAGCCGATTGGGGTAACATTGTGGTTGCAGCGCTTGCTCGCCAACTTACTTATAAAGTAGGCAGTGTTGATGCAGATGAAACTTCTTTTGGTATTAGTGCATCAGGTAAAATAAACCTTGGTGAAGACAACCTTAAATTTATGCTTACTCAAGGTAAAGGCTTAGGCCGTTACGTAGGCTTAAACGTTGCTCACGGTGCAGTACTTAATGGCGATGAACTAGATGCCATTGATTCGACTTCTGGTTTTGTTGCTTACCAGCACAAGTGGACAAGCCAATGGCGTTCAACGTTCTTATATTCATTCTTCAGTGCTGATAACAACACTGATTTATTAGCTATTTCTGGTGATCCGACTGAATCAAGCCAAAGCTATAGCGCTAACATTCTATACTCACCGGTTAAACGTCTAACTTTTGGTGCTGAGCTAAAGCATGCTGAGCGTGAAACTGAAAGCGGCGTTGATGGCGATTTAGACCGCTTACAGTTTTCTGTTAAATACTCTTTTTAATAACTAGAAAGCTAACTACTTTAAAAAGCGGCCTAGGCCGCTTTTTTTATAAGCGAGATTGAGTTCTATATAATTCATCAATTCGTACCTAAAATCTTTATATGTGGCGCTAAAATCCAAAAAAATAGAATTATTATTGATAAAAACACTAAACACAATTGCAAATCGATATCATTTAGATTAAGTTACGCACTTCTTTTGAACTAACTGGAAAAACTTATGTCGTCCCCTCAAGTTTTGCGTTTATCTAAACTAAGCTTTGCTACTTCTTTAATTTTATCTGGTTATGCACTTGCTGATGAGGCAAATGTAAAATCTGAACCTCTCGAAAAAATTGCGGTATATGGTCAGCATCATAAAAACTACATTACTGAAGAAGCGCAATCGGCTACCAAACTAGGTTTAACAATTAAAGAAACACCACAATCAATCTCGGTAGTTTCACGCGCACTAATGGACGACTTTTCACTAGACGACATAAACTCAGTACTTGAAAGCACGCCAGGCGTAACAGTAGAGCAAATAGAAACAGATCGTACTTACTTTAAGGCCCGTGGTTTTGAAATTACGAACTTTCAAGTTGATGGCTTAGGGATCCCACAAAGCTCAGGCTCTATTCAAGGTAGTCTTGATACATCAATTTATGACCGTGTAGAGATAGTTCGCGGTGCTAATGGTTTAATGACTGGCGCCGGTAATCCTTCTGCAACTGTAAACATGGTTTTAAAAAAGCCAACTTATACAACACAGGCAAATGCATCAGCATCGTATGGCTCATGGAATAAAAAACGTTTAGATTTAGATGTATCTACGCCAATAAATGAAGACCACGCTGTACGCGCTGTATTTACAAAGCAAAAAGCTGACTCATATTTAGATCGCTACGAAACAGATAAAACCATTGTTTACTTAGCCTACGAAGGCAAATTAACAGACAACACATTATTAAGCGTTAACTATGTTAACCAACAAAAAGACGCAGATAGCCCGCTGTGGGGTGCACTACCTCTTTATTATACAGACGGAACAGCAACCGATTACGACGAATCAACCAGCACTGCTGCTGACTGGTCTTACTGGGATAACAGTGCTGAGCAAGTATATGTAACACTTGAACAAAACTTATCGGCAACATGGGTAGCTAGAGCACGTTATGCTCACATCGAAAACGAACAAGACTCAGAGTTGTTCTACGTATACGGCACCCCTGATAAAGATACTGAACTTGGTTTAACAGGTTATGCTAGCCGTTATGATTACGAAGATAAGCATGACTTATTTGATTTATATGCCAGTGGTAAGTTTGATTTATTTGGCCAAGAGCACGACCTATCATTTGGTGTTAGCCAAGCTAAAATGGATTACAACGAGCAGTCTCTTTACGATTACACTACAGGCAATGGTTTTCCAGATATGCCATCACTTAAAACGTGGGATGGTGTAGTACCAGAGGCAACACTTGCTGATGGCTTAGATGGTAGTAATATTACTAACGAGCAAAAATCAGCTTACATATCTACTCGCATTAAATTAAGTGAGCCTTTAAGTGTGCTCGCTGGTGTGCGTTATACCGATTGGAAAACAAAAGGGAGTGCTTACGGTGTTGAACAAACAAGAAGCGACTCTGAAGTTATTCCTTATATTGGCACGGTGTACGACTTTAACGAGTCTCTATCAGCTTATGCAAGCTACACAGAAACATTTGTACCGCAAAAAGAGCTTGATATTAATGCCAACCAATTAGCTCCCGTAATAGGTAAAAGCAGTGAAGTTGGTATAAAAGCACAGTTACTTGATGACCAAATTTTCGTAACTTTTGCTTACTTCGATGCAAAGCAGGAAGGGCTTGCCATAGCTTTACCCGACTCACTACCTAGTGATACGCGTTATTATGCAGCAGATGGTATTAACAGCAACGGCTTTGAAGTTGAACTAAGTGGTCGAATAACAGATGATTTAAGCGCAAGTGTAAGTTTTAGTAACCTAACTATTGATGGTGATGATTTAGTTAAAGATTACACACCTGAAAATCAACTTAAAGTGGCCGCAACCTACCAAGTACCTTTAGTTGATGGTTTATCATTTGGTGCAAACTATCGCTGGCAGGATTCAACTAGCCGAGTTCAAGTCGAAGATACAAATGGTATTGCAAGCGTCACTACTCACCAAGATGCATACGGGTTACTTGATTTAATGGCCACTTACGAAATTACAGATAACGTAGGAGTCACTTTCAACGTAAATAACACCACCGGTGAAAAATATTTGCACAGCCTGTACTGGGCACAAGGTTACTACGGTGCACCTCGTAACTACGCCCTATCTGTAAACTGGCAATTATAAATATATTTGATTAATTAAAGACTCTAGATTTTTTCTATTGAATTAAAAAACGACACATTTTTAATGTGTCGTTTTTATTTTATCTAACCTGATGTAAGTTTTTAATAACAAAAAAGCGCTAATCATTACTGATTAGCGCTTTTCAAAGCTCGGGTCAAATCAAGCTTAAAAACTCATTTGGGTGCAGTTTAAAGGTCTGGATCGTCGCCTAACTTATCTTCACCGTCTTCAGGTTCAATAGTTGCTTTTAGTAAAAGCATTTCGCGTAACTTACCTTCAATCTCATCTGCAATTTCTGGGTTTTCTTTCAAAAACTTAATTGAGTTAGATTTACCTTGGCCAACCTTGTTGCCACTGTAACTGTACCAAGCACCTGCTTTTTCAACAATTTTATGCTTAACACCTAAATCAATTAACTCGCCTTGCTTAGAAATACCTTCGCCATACATGATGATAAATTCAGCTTGTTTAAATGGCGGCGCTACTTTGTTTTTAACAATTTTAACGCGGGTTTCGTTACCAACAACTTCATCACCTTCTTTCACAGAACCAATACGACGAATATCAATACGTACCGATGCGTAAAACTTAAGTGCATTACCACCCGTTGTTGTTTCTGGGTTACCAAACATAACACCAATTTTCATACGGATTTGGTTAATGAAAATACATAACGTGTTAGAACGTTTAATATTACCAGTAAGCTTACGTAATGCCTGTGACATTAAACGTGCTTGTAAGCCCATGTGCGAGTCGCCCATGTCGCCTTCAATCTCAGCTTTTGGTGTAAGTGCAGCAACCGAGTCAATAATAACGACGTCTACTGCGCTTGAACGTACTAACATGTCACAAATTTCTAGTGCTTGCTCACCTGTATCAGGTTGAGATACAAAAAGGTCATCAATATTTACACCTAGTTTTTGTGCATATACAGGATCAAGAGCATGCTCAGCATCAATGAAGGCACATGTTTTACCTTCTTTTTGAGCTTCTGCGATAACTTGTAAAGTAAGCGTTGTTTTACCAGATGACTCAGGACCATACACTTCAACAATACGTCCCATAGGTAAGCCACCTATGCCTAAGGCAATATCAATACCTAGTGAACCTGTAGATACAGATTCAATGTTTAACGCTTTGTTGTCACCCAATTTCATAATTGAGCCTTTACCAAATTGACGTTCAATTTGTGATAGTGCTGCGTCTAACGCTTTTTGTTTGTTATCGTTCATTTTGTTCTCCAATCCAGCTAATGCGAACAAGTATACTGTATGAAATCACAGTATCAAGCTAATTTTTTCATTTTATCACATCTATTACACTTTTTAATGCAAATACAATAGCTTGCAGTCTTACTTGAGCCCTATCACCAGTAAATATTTGTTTAAAGGTCAGTACTTTGTCATCAATTTGTATGCCAAACCATACAAGTCCAACAGGTTTACCATCTGTCGCCCCGCCAGGCCCTGCAATACCCGATACAGCTATAGATATATTAGCGTTTGTTGCTTTAATAGCACCTACTGCCATTTCATGGACTGTTTGCTCGCTCACAGCACCGTATTGATTTAATGTACTAGCACTAACATTGAGCAAATCTTGCTTTGCTTGGTTACTATAAGTGACAAATGCACGGTCGATATAAGCTGAACTTCCAGGTGTATCGGTAAGCGCATAACTCACTCCGCCACCAGTACATGACTCAGCAGTAGTGATCCATAAGCATTTATCCGTTAAAATAGCGCCTAATTGCGCAGCAAGTGTTTTAATCTCTTGATGTAATTCCATATTCAGCCTTTGGGTAAATACATGTCGTTTGATCTTTATGCACCACACACTATAAAACAACAAACCCCTATGATGCAGCAGTATCTAAAAATAAAATCAGAGCATCGCGATATTTTATTGTTTTATCGTATGGGCGATTTTTACGAACTTTTTTTTGATGACGCTAAACGCGCCGCTCAATTACTCGATATTTCGCAAACTCATCGTGGTAAAGCTGGCGGCGATCCCATTCCTATGGCGGGCGTACCCTACCATGCGGTAGAAAACTACTTAGCACGTCTAGTCCAAATGGGTGAGTCAGTCGCTATCTGCGAACAAGTGGGAGACCCTGCAACCAGTAAAGGCCCTGTTGATCGTAAAGTAGTGCGTATAGTTACACCCGGTACAATTTCTGATGAAGCGCTTTTACAAGAACGACAAGACAATCTCCTTACCAGCGTTTGGCAAAGTAAAAAAGGCCTATACGGGATTGCTTATTTAGACATTAACTCTGGTCGTTTTAATATTGTCGAAGTAAATACCGACGAAGCCTTTAGCTCAACTATTCAGCGCCTATCACCAGCCGAGCTTCTGTATAGCGAAAGCTTTGAAAACGTTCATTTAATTGAACATATAAAAGGTGCTCGCCGTCGCCCAGAGTGGGAATTCGACTTAGATACGGCTCAGCACTTATTATGCGATCAGTTTGGTACTAAAGATTTAGTTGGCTTTGGTGTTGATAAAGCCCATAGCGCTCTTGTTGCTGCAGGTTGCCTAATGCAATACGTAAAAGATACACAACGTATTGCACTGCCACATATTCGTGCAATTACGCTTGAGCACAACGAACACGCTGTTATTTTAGATGCCGCTACCCGTAAAAATTTAGAATTAACTGTTAATTTATCGGGCGGGTTTGAAAATACACTTGCTCAAGTACTTGATAAAACAGCAACGCCAATGGGTTCTCGCTTACTTAAGCGCCGTATTCATACACCAATTCGTAATAAAGACGAGCTAAATTCACGTTTAAATGCAATTAGCGCTATTTTAGATGCGCAGCTTTGTGGTGAATTACACGAATCATTAAAAGAGATTGGTGATGTAGAGCGTGTTATTGCACGCCTAGCTTTATGTACTGCACGCCCGCGTGATTTAACTCGCCTGCGCAGTGCGCTACAAGCACTTGCACCACTACATACTTTGTTAGCTGACGCTAACGATCCTCGTATAGCAGGTATCATCAAGCACTCGCCTGAACTCCCTGATTTACAAGCGTTATTAGAACGAGCTGTGATAGAAAACCCACCGGTACTTATTCGTGACGGTGGTGTTATTGCTCCAGGTTACAATAGTGAACTTGATGAGTGGCGTAACTTAAGCAAAGGTGCCACTGATGTCCTTGAGCAATTAGAACTGCGAGAGCGCGAACGTACGGGCATTAGTACGCTTAAAATTGGTTATAACCGCGTACATGGCTTTTTTATTGAAGTAAGTAGAGCTAATGCGCACTTAGTGCCAGCCGACTACATTCGTCGCCAAACGCTTAAAAATAACGAACGCTACATTATTCCAGAGCTTAAAGAGCACGAGGATAAAGTACTCGGTAGCCAATCAAAAGCTCTCGCGCTTGAAAAACAACTATACGAGGAGCTGTTTAGATTTATTGCTCCACATATTGAGCAGTTGCAAATGATGGCAGCAGCATTGGCCGATTTAGACGTTTTAAACAATTTAGCTGAGCGTGCATTCGCACTCAATTATGCAAAACCAGAATTGTGCGATAACGACAATATAAGCATTAAGCAAGGTCGTCACCCTGTTGTTGAACAAGTAATGAAAGAACCGTTTATTGCTAACCCTGTTGAATTAAACAGCCAACGTAAAATGCTAATTATTACCGGTCCAAACATGGGCGGTAAATCAACCTATATGCGCCAAACGGCACTTATTGTTTTAATGGCTCACATTGGCAGTTATGTACCCGCTGACAGCGCTAAAATTGGTAATATCGACCGCATATTTACACGTATTGGTGCAAGCGATGATTTAGCATCAGGGCGTTCAACCTTCATGGTAGAAATGACCGAAACAGCGACTATTTTAAATAATGCAACTGCGCAGTCTTTAGTGTTAATGGATGAGATTGGTCGCGGTACAAGTACTTACGATGGACTCTCTCTTGCGTATGCAACAGCCGATCATTTAGCATCAAAAATATCTGCTAAAACATTGTTTGCTACGCACTACTTTGAATTAACAGAACTTGCTGAGCAAACTACGGGCCTTGTAAACGTGCACCTTGATGCAATAGAGCATAACGACACTATTGCGTTTATGCATACAGTTCTCGACGGTGCAGCAAGCAAAAGCTTTGGTTTACAAGTAGCAGCTCTTGCAGGTGTGCCAAAAGCTGTGATTGCACAAGCAAAGCAAAAACTTAAGTTGCTTGAAAATCATCAAAGCGTTACTGCACCAAATACAGAGCAACAAGCCTTTACTTTTAATAACGAAATTGCACAAAGTACACCTTCTGAAGTTGAAGAGCAGTTAAGCGCAATCGACCCTGATAATTTATCGCCACGCCAAGCGCACGATTTGTTATATAAACTAAAAGCATTGCTGTAATTTATATCACCTAATTTACAAGCATAAAAAAAGCCGAAGAATAAACTCTTCGGCTTTTTAACACACATAGTCTCTTAAACTATTTAACTAGTTACGAAAACTGATTAAACAAGCTATCTGTACTTAAACCTTCTTGTTGCAAAATGTCTTTTAGACGACGTAATGCCTCTACCTGAATTTGTCTTACTCGCTCACGTGTTAAGCCTATTTCACGACCTACATCTTCAAGTGTAGATGGCTCATAGCCAAGCAGTCCAAATCGACGTGCTAACACTTCACGTTGTTTAGGGTTTAATTCACCTAACCAATCAACAATATGTTTATTAATATCATTATTTTGTACTTCGCCTTCAGGACCAGCACTTTTTTCATCAGGAATGATATCAAGTAGTACACTGTCGTTTTCGCCACCAATAGGCATGTCTACTGATGCAATTCTTTCGTTTAAACGTAGCATTTTAGTAACGTCTTCAACGGGTCTATCTAGGCAAGCTGCAATTTCGTCAGCTGTTGGCTCATGGTCAAGCTTTTGAGTTAACTCACGCGCTGTACGTAAATAAACATTAAGCTCTTTAACTACATGAATAGGTAAGCGAATGGTACGCGTTTGGTTCATAATGGCACGTTCAATTGTTTGACGTATCCACCATGTAGCGTAAGTAGAGAATCTAAATCCACGCTCAGGGTCAAATTTTTCAACTGCGCGAATTAAGCCTAAGTTACCCTCTTCAATTAAATCAAGTAGAGCAAGGCCGCGATTATTGTAACGACGTGCTATTTTAACAACCAAACGTAAGTTACTTTCAATCATACGTTTACGTGAGGCTTCACACCCTCGAAGTGATTTGCGAGAAAAAAACACTTCTTCTTCAGCACTAAGCAAAGGAGAAAAACCAATTTCGCCTAAATAAAGTTGAGTTGCGTCAAGATTTTTAGTTACTTCTTCTTTAGCAAAGATTTCATCGTCGTCTACTTTATCTAGTAGAGCTGTGCTTTCATCAACATCGATGTCATCGAACTTTTCGTCAGTCGTAGTATGTTTGTCAAGTTTTGCTGCGCTAGCCATAAGCCTTCTCCCGAGCAATTATCAATACCTAAAAATTAGGGTAGGTATTTAGCAGGATTGACAGCTTGCCCTCGGTAGCGGATTTCAAAGCGAAGCGCGGTGACCGGAGATTCTGAATTACCAATTTCTGCTATTTTTTGTCCTGCCTTAACTTTCTGCTTTTCTTTAACAAGTAATTTCGAGTTATGTGCATAAGCACTTAGGTAATCATCATTATGTTTCAATATGATTAAACTACCATAACCTCGAAGGGCGTTACCCGCGTATACCACTGTTCCTTGTGCCGCAGCTAAGACTGAAGCCCCTTTGCGATTAGTAATCTGTAAACCTTTATAACCGTTTTCCTTATTAGAAAAGCGTTTGGTAATTTTGCCCTGTGCAGGCCAAAACCACTTAACTTTACTGCTCGACAAACGTTTAGTATTACTAATTTTGTTACTGGCTTGTTTCTGAACATACTCTCGTTGTTTTGGGGGATCAAGCTCTTTCTTTAAAATTTTGTTATTTTTTTGTAATTTTTTTATAGACTTTTTACTCGAATTCGTATAATTTCCATCCCTTTTTGTTTTTTCGGGCTTAGGGAGTAAGGAGATGTTTTGCCCAGGGAAAATTGTGTAAGGTGATGGAATTGAATTGTTTTTTGCCAACTCCCTAAAGTCTTGCCCAGCACTAAAGGCAATAGAGTAGAGCGTATCTCCTTTTTGTACTTTATAGCTAACCCCATTAATGTTAACAGTATGACCTAAATCATTAACATTATTATTTAAGCTACTAACAGGTGCAGGAACATGGCGAGAAGAGCAACCAAAGAGAAAAATACTAATAAATATAGTTACATACAGTAAACACTGTTTATTCATTGTATTTTTCCCCTAAATTAGAAAATTGATATTTTTAACGCTTAACGCAATAAAAAGTAAGCTAGCGCAATTAATACCACTAATCCCCAACCAAGTATTTCAATATACTGACGTAATTTTCGCTCCATTTGAGCTCCGCCCCACTTCATTAAGGCTGAAACTAAAAAGAATCGCGCACCGCGCCCAATGGCTGATGCTATTAAAAATGGCAAAAATGCCATTTGTAAAACGCCTGCGCCAATCGTAAATACTTTATATGGTATAGGCGAAAAACCGGCTAAAAACACAACCCAAACACCGTAATCCTTAAACCAGTTTAGTGCTATATCAAACTTTTCTTGCCAGTGCATTTGTGCAATCAATGGCTCTACAACGGGTTCAAATAGCCAAAAACCAAGTAAGTAACCAACCACTCCACCAATAACCGATGCTATTGTGGCAAAGCTTGCAAATCGCCATGCTTTGTTTGGTTGCGCAAGCGACATAGGTGCAAGCATTACATCGGGTGGTATCGGGAAAAAAACTGATTCTGCAAAGCTCATAGCAGCTAAGTAACGTTCCGCATGACGGTGTTTTGCCCACACTAGGGCCATATCGTATAACTTGGTAAACAACTTCAAAATGAATTCCTATTCAATATCGCCAGGTACTAACGGCACAAATCTAACGGGAGCAATAACATGCTCTTTATAATTATCGCCTTTGCGGATAACCATTACTAATTTTTGATCGCTCTCACCAATTGGGGCTAATAACACGCCACCATCGGCCAACTGAGCAAGTAAGTCTTGCGGAACTTTAGAGGCCGCAGCAGTCACTATAATACCATCAAACGGCGCTTGTGATTGCCAGCCTTGCCAACCATCGCCATGCTTCATGGTTACATTATATAAATCGAGTTGCTGCAAACGTCTTTTTGCCTGCCACTGAAGTGTTTTAATACGCTCTACCGAGTAAACCTTTGTAAACGTTTTGGCCAATATTGCAGTTTGATACCCAGATCCCGTACCTATTTCTAGCACTTTATTGCGCACACCAGCTAAACGAAGTAGCTCTGTCATGCGCGCTACTATGTAAGGCTGAGAAATTGTTTGCCCTTGCCCAATAGGGAGCGCTGTATTTTCATAGGCTTTGTGTTTTAGCACATCATCTATAAAAATATGGCGCGGAATATCAGCTATAGCACTAAGTACTTGCGTATCTTCAACACCTTCACGCTTTAGTAAGTCAGAAAGCGCTTTAGCACTGCGGGTATAATTAGCGAGCACGATTAATCTCCAAATCGGCTAACCATTCTCCTACTGCCTTTAAGCTATCTTTAGCTGTCATATCAACACTCAGTGGCGTAACTGAGGCATAGCCATTATTGATTGCGTAAAAGTCGGTGCCTTCACCAGCATCGCTTTCGGTGCCAAGCGATCCGTACCAATAAATATCACGCCCCCAAGGATCGGTTTGTTTCGTCATCGTTTCAGCTTTATGACGAGCACCTAAACGTGTTACTTGCACCCCTTTTAATTCACTTAATGGAATATCTGGCACATTAATATTTATTATTTGATCTTTTGGAAGCGGATGCGAAGCCAAGCCTTTAATAATATTTACGGTAACAGCAGCGGCTGTTTCAAAATGATCGCCATTATGTGAGCAAAGCGATACCGCAATTGCAGGCAGACCTAAATGGCGACCTTCAGTTGCAGCGGCAACAGTACCGGAATAAAGCGTGTCATCACCCAAATTGGCACCATGGTTAATACCTGCAACAACAAGGTCGGGCTTTTCATCAGCTAGCTGATTTACACCTAAATGTACACAATCAGTGGGTGTGCCATTAACTGACATAAAACCATTTTCGAGTGTAGTCGCTCGTAGCGGGTTCATAAGTGTTAAAGAATTACTCGCACCACTACAGTTGCGATCAGGTGCAACAAGGGTTACATCTGCAATTTGTATAAGCGCCTGATATAAAACCGCAATGCCTTTGGCATTTACGCCATCATCGTTACTTAACAGTATCTTCATTTATGCCATTATCCTTTTCTTTGCGCTCTCGAGGGCTAGCATCAGTGTAATCCACCAGCTCACGTAATAATGCGGTTGCAAAACACCCTTTTGGCAAACCAAAGCTTAGTTTTAGTGTGGTTTCATCAAGTGTTTCAACAGTTAAGTTTTGTGGAATTAAGCGCAGCATTCGGCGCTCATTTTTAAGGCCTAACTCACCTAAACCATCACACCATGTTTGGTAAGGTGCAAGCCATACTTTTTCTTGCTCGGTTAAGCCTTTTTCACTTTTACCCACCATAGGTGCCGACATCATAATATCGCCAGTGGCTAATCGCTCTATGTTTTCGTCATTAATTGCATCTTCAAAAAATGCATTGCTGCCGCTAAGCATAAATACTTCACGATGCATTGTTTTAGCTAAACCATGCTCTTTTACACGCAGGCTCACTAACTGATTAAATACATGCGATCGTGCTGCTGAAATAATAATACCGCGCAACTTTTTATCGCGAATACGCTCACCGGCAAACATTTTTTCAGCCATAACTAAGTTATGACCACCATGACCAAAGCGCTGCTCGCCAAAGTAATTAGGCACACCTGCGCGCACGGCATTAATACGGCATAAAATATCAAGAGGGTTGGTTACGTTACGAAGCGTAATAGTAAATTTATTACCTTTGTGGCAGCCCGTACGTAACTTACGGTCGTGGCGCTGTTGCGACACAATAAAAATACTCTCACTATTTAAATCACTAAAATCGATAGGCTTTTTAATTGGTACTTTTACACTAAACCACTGTGAGCACACGCCGTGGCGATCTTTCATGCCTGCATAGCTTACGTCTCGCGGTGAAACACCCGCACGCTGTGCAATTAGCTTTGCAACGTATTGCGTGTTTTCGCCTTTTTTAACCACCTGCAAACACACGTGTTCGCCACTGCCGGTAAATTCTATACCTAAGTCTTCATCAACCATAAAGTCTTCAGCTGTGGTTTTAAAATCAGCTTTAGAAAGCGGTGCACCGTATAAATAATTTAAATCGCTCATGCGTTTTTTGTACTCGCAAGCTCTTTACTCATAATAACCACCGCATGGCTCGAAATACCTTCTTTGCGCCCTTCAAAGCCTAGCTTTTCGGTAGTAGTGGCTTTAACGTTAATTTGGCTAAGGTCGCAATTTAAATCGCTGGCTAAATTAGCGCGCATAGCTTGAATATGTGGCAACATTTTTGGTGCCTGAGCAACAATAGTCACATCGCCATTACCAAGTACATAACCTTGTTCTTTAGCTAAGCCCACCACATGGCGAAGTAAAATACGGCTATCGATATTTTCATACTCGCTTGCCGTATCGGGAAAGTGCTTACCAATATCACCCATTGCAAGTGAGCCTAAAATAGCATCGCATAATGCATGAATAGCAACATCACCATCTGAGTGCGCTAAAAAGCCCTGTGGGTAATCAATTTTTTCACCACAAATAGTTAACGGGCCTTCGCCACCAAATTTATGTACGTCAAAACCATGGCCAATTCGTATCATAATCCACTCTCGTTTTGTTGTTTATGTAATAAAAACCCAGCCAGATCTAAATCCTCTGGCGTGGTTATTTTAATATTATCGCTACGACCTGCTACAAGCTTAACCGGTTTACCCGCCCACTCAATTGCACTGGCTTCATCGGTAATAGTAGCCCCACTTGCTAATGCGTTTTGCAGTGCATTTTTAAGCTCGTCATATTTAAAAAACTGCGGGGTAAGTGCTTGCCATAAATCATCTCGCGGCACAGTTTGTAGGGCATGAGTGTGGCCGCGTTTTATAGTGTCTTTTACTTTGCTAGCTAAAATACCGCCTTCATCAGCGCTTACGCATTCATCAATTAGACGTTCTATATCACTGATATTAACTAATGGACGAGCAGCATCATGCACCAATACCCATGTTGGTGGGTTAGGCGCTAAAAAAAGCAAGCTATTGAGCACCGAGTCGGCTCGCTCTTTTCCGCCACTGGCTCGCACAATGCGATTATCAAGCAGTGGGAGTTCGTCAAAATAGGGGTCGCTGTCGCTAAGGGCAACAACAATAGTGCGTAATTGAGGTAATTGAGAAAGTTTAGCTAAGGTGTGTTCTAAAATGGTTTTACCGGCTAATTGTATATATTGCTTAGGCGCATTGTGCTGCATTCTACTGCCAACACCCGCAGCAGGTACAATTGCTGCAATAGTCTGTTTATTTGTCATATTGTTTGCCCGGTAAAACACGAATAAATGTTTCGTCCGGTTTAATCATTCCCAATTCGTTGCGTGCACGCTCTTCAATGCCTTCTTGGCCAAGCTTTAAGTCTTCAATATCTGCTTTAAGTACTTTATTACGTTTAATGAGTTTTTCGTTGGTTTGATGATGCGACGTTACTGCACCTTTTAGTCGTGTGTAGTCTTGTAAACCATTATGACCAAACCATAACCTGTATTGTACAAACAGTGCTAAGCACAGTAAGCCAACTTGAAAAATACGCATTTAACACTCCTTATTTTAAATTCCAAATACCTTAACTTTAATACGCTAAGGGGCGCTTTAAATTGCGCCAATTAATACTACCCGCTAAAAGCATTTCGCGTAGTGATAAAACACGCGGCATACAACGCTTCGAAAATTGCCACTGATGCCCGCAACATGCAGCGGTTAAACTCACTTTACTTGGCTTTATTAGCTGAGCATTTTGCTGCTCTAGTCCATTTCCTAAAAAATCAAACCATCCAAGCTCGTTACAATGCAGCTTATTTTCGCCTAACTGATCGATACTGTCTATTCTAAGACGCACCTGATCGTAGCCATGCAATATAACGGGCACTATAAGCCCCACTTTGGCATACGTTTGATAAAAAAGTTCATTAGCTTGAACATTCACATCGGGTGGGGTCGGTTTTTGCTTTTCAAGCCACGTACCATTTTGTGCATCAAGCGTAAAAGGCGTGTCACCATTGGCAACTAACGTTGCCGCTCGCTCAATATAATAAGGTAGGCTTTTTAACTGGCGGCGCAGTTTATCGGCATTAGGCTCTGCAACTAATCGCTGAACCTCACGCTGATAAAACGCATTGCACAATTGTGCATACAACACTTTTTGTGCATCAGTTTGCCAAATTTCAACTTGCTGTTGAGCACCAAGTGACTGATTTTTAGCGACCAAAAGCTGTACTCAAAAATATTCAGGTAAATGTTTTATAACACAGTATTGAATGTTTTTTAAGCGCAGCGCACTATTTTAAGCGCTTGGCTTTTCACCTAATTTTGCTTTACCTGATTCTAAAAATTGCACAACCGTATTACGCTTTTTACCAATCAATAGACTGCCATCAGCTAAAAACATAAAGTTTTGCCAATTGCGTTTAAATACATCAAACGTCGTTTCGATAATATTATCGCGTGCCATACAAAAATAAACCGTGGTGTTAGCTTCCCAATCTAAAAACGTTAAGATTGCTTCTGGTGGTAACGCATCGCCATTTTCCCACGCATCTTGCCAATCTACTTCTTGGCTAAAGCTTTTTTCTTGACCACACCAATCGGTGTCTTCAAAAAAATCAGGGTGATCAAACTCACGGCTCACCATGGTTGTCCAAAGTACGGCTGCGCGCTCGTCGCTCATAGGCTTTATTTTTGCTGCGTCTTCATCAGATACAGGTAAATCTTTGTGGCGAAAAACCCACGCCTTTTTGTAATCATCTAAAGAAATATAGTTCATAGTATTGGCAAATTAGTTAACATTAAAAGTGCAAAGCCAAATTATACAAGAGATCAAAACATGACTACAGCAATAAAACCACTTTCCCTAAAACCAGGCATATACCAACACTACAAAGGCCCGCAATATAAAGTTATTCATGTTGCCACCCATAGCGAAACCGAGGAACAGCTTGTGATTTACCAAGCACTCTATGGTGAATTTGGTATATGGGCGCGCCCACTTAGTATGTTTTTAGAAACTGTTGAAAAAGAAGGTGAGGTCATACAGCGTTTTGCTTATATTGGACCTGCTGCTTAACTATGGCATTATAACAAAATAACTTACTGCTCAGACCAGACAAGGGTACACCGTGCAATTTAATTCAACTGACAATTACATAGCGAGTAGCGCGCTTAAACAAGCTGTAAATGCTGCCATTATGCTCGAAAAACCACTTTTAATTAAAGGCGAACCTGGCACAGGTAAAACCATGCTGGCTGAGGAGTTGGCTAAAAGCTTAGATACCACGCTTATTCAGTGGCATATAAAATCGACTACTAAAGCGCAGCAAGGTTTATACGAGTACGACGCGGTTTCGCGCCTGCGCGACAGCCAACTAGGTGACGAGCGTGTACACAATATTGGCAACTACATCGTTAAAGGTAAGCTTTGGCAGGCATTTACGTATGCAGAGCTTAACGGCAAACGCCCAGTGCTTTTAATTGATGAAATAGACAAAGCCGACATAGAGTTCCCAAACGACTTACTACTTGAGCTTGATAAAATGGAGTTTCATGTTTATGAGACTAACGAGCGCATTGTCGCAAAAGAGCGCCCTATTGTAATCATCACATCAAATAACGAAAAAGAATTGCCGGACGCATTTTTACGCCGCTGCTTTTTTCATTACATTGATTTTCCTAGCAGCGACGAAATGCAGCAAATTATTGACGTGCACTACCCTAACGTTAAACAGGATTTAGTACGCCAAGCACTTGAAGTGTTTTTTAACCTGCGCGAAGCAAACGGCCTTAAAAAGAAACCTTCCACCAGCGAATTACTCGATTGGTTAAAGCTTTTAATGGCTGAAGACATAGACGCTAAAACACTGCACGACAAAGCGCAAAAAGGCGGATTAATGCCAATGTTTGGCGCCTTACTTAAAAACGAGCAAGATATAAGCCTAATCGAAAAACTTGCATTTATGAGCCGCTAGGGCCTGTTGACCTTTCAGGATTAAATTTGTTCTAACTAAGGACGTTTTAATCGTGGCGCGAGGTTTGTAACCTAGTGGGCTAAGTAAAAGCCGAGCAACAAAGAGTTAATCGTCCCTAGGACGAACCTTCAGGCAGCGCGTGTTTGGTATTTATGCTGTGTTATCGCCTATTTATGGGGAATAACCACACTACATAGGCTCTGCCTTGCCTAAATACCAAACACACTGCTGCAAATTTAACCTCGAAAGATAAACAGGCCCTAATATGTTAGTACAGTTTTTTTTCAAACTGCGTGAATACCGCCTACCTGTAAGCCTGCGCGAATTACTCGATTTAATTAACGCCTTAAAAAAAGGCGTTATATTTGCCGACGTAGACGCCTTTTACCATTTAGCACGCACCATAATGGTAAAAGACGAAACGCACTTTGATCGATTCGACAAAGCCTTTAGCGACTACTTTAGCGGTATTGCCGACCTTGATTTGCTCGAGAGCTTAAAGCAACAGCACAACCTACCTGAAGATTGGCTACGTAAAGAGTTTGAAAAACACCTAAGCGATGAAGAAAAAGCCCAACTAAAAGCCATGGGCGGGCTCGACGAGCTTATGAAAACCCTAAAAGAGCGTTTAGAAGAGCAACAAAAACGCCACGCTGGCGGTAATAAATGGGTGGGCACTGGCGGTACATCACCTTTTGGTGCGTACGGCTATAACCCAGAAGGCGTGCGTATAGGGCAAGACGGCAACCGTAATCGCCAAGCGGTAAAAGTGTGGGATAAACGAGAATACAAAAACCTCGACACGGACCGCGAAATCGGCTCGCGTACAATTAAACTCGCCCTTAAGAAGTTACGTAAATTTGCCCGCACAGGCGCAAGCGACACGCTTGATTTAAACGAGACTATTCGCGCTACTGCAAAACAAGGCGGCATGCTTGATGTAAAAATGGCACCCGAACGCCACAATGCAGTAAAAGTATTGATGCTGTTTGATATTGGCGGCTCAATGGATGACTACATCCACACCTGCGAAGAATTATTTAGCGCCGCTCACAGCGAGTTTAAACACCTAGAGTTTTACTACTTTCATAACTGTTTATACGAGCACGTTTGGCAAGACAACGCGCGCCGACATACAAACGTGATTGACACCATGACGCTGATTAATAAATTTACCAGCGACTACAAAGTAATATTTGTTGGCGATGCCACTATGGGCCCATATGAAATAGCCTACCCTGGCGGCTCGGTAGAACATTACAACGAAGAGCCCGGCAGTGCATGGTTATCACGTATAACAAACCACTTTGATAAAGTCGCCTGGCTCAACCCACAACCAGTTGAACACTGGCCGTACTATCAATCAATTGGCTTTATAAAAGAGTTAATGAACAACCGCATGTATGCGCTGAGTTTAGATGGGATAAGTAGAGCGATAAAAGAGCTGAGTTAATACTAAGTATTAGAGTCATATGAGGTTAAAATAACCTCCAAAACGTCAAAATAATGCTTTGAATTTTCTAAGTTATTAATTCAAACATTGTTCTTACCTTGGAGGTAGACTTGTTAAGCTCTGATCGATTTCAGCCTACTTGTTGCATATTCAGCACCTTACAGAGATTAATGCAGCATGGCCTTAAAAAGCCACACTACTTAATATTAAAAGCTATTTATTATAAGGTTATTCGATAGATCTCATTCCTACCTTTTACACTTGATACGACGACCTCTTTAACTTCAGCTTTTAATTGGCCACTATTACAGCCGACAAATTCAAAAGTGTAATTTATATCTATATAGGCTGTACCTATATCTGGATAAATTCCAAACGTCTTATAAAAATCAACTTTCCTTGTATCAAAATAAAAACCCCCATCTTTAGATAGAACTGGGGACTCTATATTGTCAAACCATTTTTTTGTATTAAAACCGACGCCCATTAGTTTGTTAGTATAAGTTTCTCTAGAAAAAAACCGCCCTCCGTATTGAGCTGTTCGGCTAGAATAATCCATATTATCATAATCATTTATTACATAAATAGATTGATTTCTTTTTAGTTGACTCCCAAAAGCCTCCAGAGCAACCTTTTCCCTTTTTGTAATAGCTCTATGGTCTCTATATTTGCTTGCTCTCATCCACCCACTCGGAAGCTCTGGTGAGAACCAATGATCATACGTATTAAAAACTACATTGTCGGGTACCGCACTTCGTTCTACAATATTTTCCCCTGTTACGGAGCCGCCTTTGTACAAAACCATTAGGCCAGTTTCTTCGTCATACCTCGAAAAAGCTGCAGGTTGTGATATTTTAAATTGCTTACCATCTACATTGGATTTCATTTTTTTTCGTTTTTCTTGCCAATCATTCCATACTGACTCTTTAATAGCTTTTCTTTCCTCTGGAGATTGGGTCGCACTGTTTCCAACATATTTAGTTATAGCGTCATAAGATTGAGAGCAATATCCGACTGTACCAGAGTATATATCGGTAGCAGAAGGCTCTTCAGATGCTAGTAAAATAGACTCTAAACCGGTACTTTTACAACCGCCAAAAAAAAGAGTTGATGTAATAAGTGCCAGTAAATAGTTTTTTTTCATTATAATTATTCCTTTATAAAATATTTAAATCGTTAAGGGATCTAAAAATCGTGCAATTATATTTTTCTACACAGTGTTGTAGAAAAATATAAAACCCATCCACGGCGCAAAAACCTGTTTCTTTAGAATTAAAAACCACTTAACAATCAATATTATATAGAAAATAACCTACAGTTCAATTATTAATACAGATAACCTCACCAATATCTAATGGGGGAACTCCAATGATATTGTGCGCGACAATGAATTAAAGTTATACATTTCGAGAGATAGCCATAATACTTTTGGTCACCATATCCAGAGGAAAATAAAAGAGGCATTTGACTTACAAATCTAGATTAATTAAACGAGTTAAAATCTAATCAAAAGATAATTGATTTTCTAAAACTTTATGAGTATGGGGGAAAGCCTTCAAGGATACTACAGAACATAGCTCGCAGTCTTTAAAACCAAATTGGTAGGAGCATCGTACAGGCAAAAACGCCTCTCCTGTGCCGGTCTCTAAACTTAGTTTTTTGTACCTCGCAAGGTCGCTTGCTCAATAATATGCGTGAGTAACTTAGCGGCTATGCCTTGGCGTAAATAGTTGCTTGATGTGCGCATTGATTTAATTTCGCCTTCGGTCACATTTAGTGCTTTTAAAGCGCCTACACCCGCTAAATTATTATCAATCCATAAGCTATAAAAGATTATATCGGGCTGAGTGAGTTTGCTCACATCAAGTGCATGTACGCTCTCAACAGGTGAGTGCTTTAGCATATCGTTATGATGCGCATGTAGTAGTTTTATAACGTGTGGGTTTGAAAGCTCACCTATTCTAATATCCATTTATACCTCGTTTAATCCTAGAATTTAATGCTTTAGGGCTTTAATGAAAACCCTAAAGTAAGTGGCTCTATTTAGGCTGCTAGTTTCCATACTACAAACGCAACAGCAAAGCCTACTAAATACACTAAACCTAACCACGTTAAACTACGTAATAGCACGCTGTGCTTTATAGCAGGCTCTGAGCGCACAAGGCTAAAGTTAAGCCATGCAAATACAGGCGTTGTAACAAAAGAAAGCGTCATGGCAAACGTAAGCATGGGGCCAAGGGCTGATTTAAAAAATAAAATAACGGCCATACCGGCAAATGCTTGTAGTATTAACCAAATATTTAAGCTGTGTTTTGATTGCCCAAAGCCAAGTAGTTTATGAGATTCGTTAAGCGTACGGGCGTAGCCATCTAGCACGGTGAGTGTAGTGCCAAACATACATAAAAAGGCGATTGCTGATACAAGCGGCCTTGCCCACTCGCCTATTGTTAATGCGTACATATCAATAAGCTGCTTGGCAAACGCGACACCGCCGAGTTCTATACTACTGGTTTGCCCGTACTGCACTAATACACCTAAGCTAAAAAATACCAAGGCTAAGCCAGCTGTAAGCCAGTAACCTACGTTAAAATCGAACAAGCCTTGGCTTTTAGAAACTGTTTGCTGCGCTTGTTTTTCTTTTAGCCATAAAGAACTTAATGCAGATATTTCGATAGGGGCTGGCATCCAACCCATTAAAGCCACCATAAAGCTCAGCATAGCCAGCTCGTAAGGTGATGGGCCAACATAGTCAGCAGGCGCCATTGGGCCATTACTAAACGCGATAACTAACGCAATAACGGTAGCCAGCGTTAATAACCCCATTATGCCTTTGGCCACACTGTCGAGCGCTTTAAAGTGCCCTAACAATAATATGGCTAAGCACACTCCTAATAATATCCAACATAGCAGTGTTACTTCTATCACTACGGGCAACGCGTAATGCAGTAAGCTTGCAGTAAGTAGTAATACGCCAGCGGTATTAACTACGGCGGCTACAATGTTTAAACCGATAAAACTGTAAAAATAAAACGGGCCTTTACTTTTATAGCCCTCCACTAGGCTATTTTTAGTCGCGAGTGTGTATTCCATACCAAAGCGAAAAAACGGGTACTTTAAAACATTAACAACCAGTATTAGCCAAAATAGTTGCCAGCCAAATATTGCCCCAGCTTGCGTAGAGGCAACTAAGTGAGAACCGCCAATAGCGGCTGTTGCCATGAGTATTCCAGGTCCAAGCGCACCTAGTCGAGACTTCCATACTGCTTTTGTTGTGTGCATTAATTTCTCAAAATATGTGTGTTGTGTGTTCTTTTTATTAATTTTTATAATTAATAAACTGCAAGAACGCATAACTTACCTAAATTACAGGCAATAAAAAAGAGCCATACGGCTCTTTTTTACAATACTTTGTGACTAAATTTTATTTAAGATCCATCTCTTGGATGATCTCGTGTGCGATTTCAGGTGTAGTGCTAACAGGCTTTTCGTGTAAGTTTGCTTTTATCTGCCCTTTTCGATGTTTTAGTGCCGCATCGAGTTTTTTAGCTGCGCTTGCAATGGCAGGGTACATAACTTCGTTTTCCCCTTTTACCGATATGCGCGTGCCTTCGTAATTAGTGCTAATTTCAGCTTGGATTTTATGATGCTCTTTAGACAAAATAATATCGAGTGCAATAAGCGATGGAAAGTGGCTCTCGATTTTTGAAAATTTTTCGTTGATGTGCTCTCTAATAGAGTCAGTAACTTCAACATGGTGACCAGAAAGATTAATTTTCATAGGGTATCCTTTTATTTGTTACCTCATAAATAGTATTGGGGGCTATTTAGATTAACACAAGGAAAAAAGAGAGATATTTGAGGTTTATTTGCGGTTTTTGGTGATTTAAATCATGCGTTGTGCAAAGTTTATGCAAAGCCCATAGTGCATGGGCTTTCAGACGTCTAGCTGTATTGATTAATCTGTGTACGAACAACAGTAGTCAGCAAAATCAGATACTTTTACTTTAAAGCTTACATTTGCATCAACATTAAACGATTCACCTGCGTTAAATGTTTTCCACTCACTTGCCCCTGGTAATAAAATATCCCATTGGCCAGCTAAAAGCTCCATGCATTCTTTTTGGTTTGTATCAAAAACAAACTCACCAGGTTGCATAAAGCCTAAAGTTTTCGCTTCGCCATCACCTAAAATAACGGTACGGCTCGACACTTTTCCGTCAAAATATACATTGGCTTTTTTTACTACACTTACGTTATCGAACTTTGGCATTTTTAGCTCCTGCTATTAATTTAAGATTTTTATTTATAAATTTTATCGCACTACCTTGCCTGATAGCTTACTTTCTTGCAAGGAAAGCAGCATTGTTCAAGGTGAAGTTGCTTCATGTAAGGGCATAAAAAAACCCGCAACATGTGCGGGTTTTTCAATTACTTACTTTATTTAATCAAAGCGATTAAAAAAGCTCGTTTGCTTTACTTACAATGTTTGCCACTGTAAAGCCAAAGTGCTCAAACAGCTCACCAGCAGGTGCCGACTCACCAAAGGTAGTCATACCTACTACTGCGCCATTTAGACCTACGTACTTGTACCAGTAGTCAGCAATACCTGCTTCTACTGCTACGCGGCGTGTAACAGATGCCGGTAATACGCTTTCTTTGTATGCTGCGCTTTGATCTTCAAAGGCATCAGTACATGGCATAGATACAACACGTACCTTTTTACCTTGGCTGCGTAGCTCAGTTGCTGAATCTTGTGCTAGTTGCACTTCAGAACCCGTTGCAATGAAAATAATCTCAGGGTTGCCGTCACAGCTAAGGATGTAACCACCCTTTTTAACATCGCTTAATTGCTGTGCGTCACGCGCTTGTTGCTCAAGACCTTGGCGAGTAAAGATTAACGATGTAGGACCGTCTTTACGCTCAATAGCTTGTTGCCATGCAATTGCCGACTCAACTTGGTCACAGGGGCGCCAGTTGTATAAGTTAGGCGTTAAACGCATGCTTGCAATTTGCTCTACTGGTTGGTGAGTTGGACCATCTTCACCTAAACCGATTGAATCGTGCGTGTATACAAAAATGCTTGGTTGCTTCATTAATGCAGCCATACGTACGGCATTTTTTGCATATTCAACAAACATTAAGAACGTAGCACCGTAAGGAATAAAGCCTTTATGAAGGGCAATACCATTCATAATTGCCGACATACCAAACTCACGTACACCGTAGTAAATGTAGTTACCGCTTGCATCGTCGTGTGTTAAACCTTTAGAGCCATCCCAAATTGTTAAGTTTGAGCCTGCTAAATCGGCTGAGCCACCCATAAATTCTGGTAATAACGGACCAAATGCGTTTAATGCATTTTGCGATGCTTTACGAGACGCTGGGTTTGCAGGGTTTGCTTGTAATTGCTCAATGTACGCTTGAGATTTTTCAGCCCAATCGCCAGGCAGTTCGTTATTAATACGACGCTTATATTCAGCTGCAAGCTCTGGGTATGCTTTTGCGTATGCTGCAAATTTTTCGTCCCAGCTTGATTCAAGCTGTTGACCTTTTTCTTTGCTATCCCATTGTGCGTAAATATCATCAGGAATTTCGAACGCATCGCCAGTCCAACCTAAGAATTCGCGAGACGCTTTTATTTCGTCATCACCTAGTGGTGCACCGTGACAATCGTGGCTACCAGATTTATTAGGTGAGCCGTAACCAATAATTGTTTTACAACAAATTAGTGATGGTTTATCGGTAACACTTTTAGCTTCTGCAATTGCAGCACTTATAGCATCGCTGTCGTGGCCATCAACACCACTAATTACATGCCAACCGTATGCTTTAAAGCGAGCTGGCGTGTCATCTGTAAACCAACCTTCTACTTCACCATCGATTGAAATGCCGTTGTCATCCCAAAATGCAACAAGTTTACCCAGACCTAATGTGCCTGCAAGTGAACCAGCTTCATGAGAAATACCTTCCATAAGGCAGCCATCGCCCATAAATGCATAGGTAAAGTGATCAACAATATCGTGACCTTCACGGTTAAACTGCGCAGCTAGCGCTTTTTCAGCAATTGCCATACCTACGGCATTTGTGATCCCTTGACCTAATGGACCCGTAGTAGTTTCGATCCCTGGTGCATAGCCATATTCAGGGTGACCTGGTGTTTTAGAATGCATTTGACGGAAGTTTTTAATTTCGTCCAGTGGTAAGTCGTAACCACTTAGATGCAATAGAGAATAGATAAGCATTGAACCGTGGCCGTTTGAAAGAATAAATCTGTCACGGTCAGCCCACTCTGGATTTGTTGGGTTGTGTTTTAGATAATCGCGCCATAATACTTCTGCGATATCAGCCATGCCCATAGGGGCTCCAGGGTGACCAGATTTGGCCTTTTGTACTGCGTCCATTGACAAGACGCGAATAGCATTTGCAAGTTCTTTGCGAGATGGCATGAATTCTCCTACCTTTATGTGTATTTGCGCGGGTATTTATGTGTTTGTTTATGCACCCAAGTAACTTGGGTTTGTTTATATCGACCATTCTTACTTATTGTGGGGGCTGTGTGCAATTAAAAACCCTATAAAAGTGAGGCATTATGAATATTTTTTAAGACCAAAAAGTTATTAGTAATTTTATTTAGACGTCTAGGCGTAAAAACACTATGCAAGGTGTTTTGTTTTCGATAAAATACGCCCCTTAATTTTTTAGCGCTAATACCGACGTTTGTGAAGCGCAATATTTGTGAGCAGAAATACAATGGCAAAACATTTATTTACTTCTGAATCAGTTTCTGAAGGTCATCCGGATAAAATCGCCGATCAAATCTCTGATGCGGTACTTGATGCTATCCTAGAGCAAGACTCTCATGCCCGTGTTGCGTGCGAAACTTACGTAAAAACAGGTATGGTTATGGTTGGTGGTGAAATCACTACTAGCGCATGGGTTGATATTGAAGAAATTACACGTAAAACAGTACGTGAAATTGGCTACACGCATTCAGACATGGGTTTCGATGCAGATTCATGTGCAATTTTAAACACTATTGGTAAACAGTCTCCTGACATTAACCAAGGTGTTGACCGTACTAGCCCAGAAGAACAAGGTGCTGGCGACCAAGGTCTTATGTTTGGTTACGCATGTAACGAAACAGAAGTACTAATGCCTGCGCCAATTACTTACTCACACCGTTTAGTACAGCGCCAAGCGCAAGTACGTAAAAGCGGCGAGCTTAACTGGTTACGTCCAGATGCAAAATCTCAAGTTACTTTTGCATACGAAAATGGTAAGCCAGTAGGTATTGATGCAGTAGTACTATCTACTCAGCACAGCGAAGACATTTCGCAAAAAGATTTAGTAGAAGCGGTGATGGAGACTATCATCAAGCCGGTGCTTCCTGCAGAGCTTATTACAAGCGCGACTAAATTTTTCATTAACCCAACGGGTCGCTTTGTAATTGGCGGACCAATGGGCGATTGTGGTTTAACAGGTCGTAAAATCATCGTTGATACATACGGTGGTATGGCTCGTCACGGTGGTGGTGCTTTCTCTGGTAAAGATCCATCAAAAGTTGACCGCTCAGCTGCATACGCTGCACGTTACGTTGCTAAAAACGTAGTTGCGGCTGGCCTTGCTGATAAATGTGAATTACAAGTTTCTTACGCAATCGGTGTTGCAGAGCCTACATCTATCAGCGTTGAAACGTTTGGTACAAGCAAGTTAGAAGAAAGCCGTTTAATCGAGCTTATTCGTGAACACTTTGACCTGCGCCCTTACGGCTTAATTCAAATGCTTGATTTAGAGCGCCCTATCTACCTTCCTACAGCGGCTTACGGCCACTTTGGTCGTGACGAATTCCCTTGGGAACGTACAGATAAAGCTGATGCACTTCGTGCAGCTGCAGGCCTTTAAGCTAAAAGTGTTGAAGTAAATTAAAAACGGCCCTTAATAGGGCCGTTTTTGTATCTAAAACTTATCAGTTACATTGTTTGTAGTGCGTCTACAAAATAACTATAAAATCGACCTCGAATTCTTTTGTACTTTAGGTATATACTCATTTCATTATAAAAGCTTTAGGGATAGTTAAATGGCCGATAACTTTCGCGTTATATTTGCAGGACTTGCCGATAACGTTGACATAAAAACAGCGTGCGCAAACTTAGCTGCAAAATTAAAAACGTCAGATGAAAAAGTAGCTCTTTTTTTTAAAGGTAAGCCGCTGTTTGCGCCAAGCGATAAAGACAAAGCGTTAAAACAGACTAAGTTATTAGCAAGCCTAGGTATTAAAAGTAAGCTGCAAGCTGTTTCAAATGCGATTCAAAATAGCTCCCCCGCAGCTGCAAATAACAACCAACGTGATGAACGTATTTTTGATGCACTTGATTACATCACTAGCAGCTTAATACGCCTTGAAGAAAAGCTAGATGAGCTAGAGCAACGCCTTCCTGAAGCTCAATTAAATACACCAGACGAAAGTGTAGACGAATGGCAAAATGACGACCTAATGCTAGATGAGGATTTAGCGACTCCTAAAAAACGCAGTAACTTACTTTTATATTCATTGATTGCAACTGCCACCATTTTGCTAGTTGTACTTGCTGTTTTTTTAATTTTTCCCGATTTATTCTCTTTTTAAAAATGGCTAATTAGTTTAATGAGCAATGAACGCGCACAAATAAGAGCTGAAATTCGTAACACCCGTAAAAACTTGTCAAATAATCAGCAAATAATTGCTGCGCAATCGCTAAAAATGAATTTTATTCAACACTTAAAAAGCGAAAACACAACGAATTCAAAGCATATTGCCATTTATTTAAGTAACGACGGAGAACTAGACACTTCATTGTTAATTAAAGAATTATGGAACTTAAACCACGTTGTTTATCTACCTATAATACACCCATTCAATGGCGCTAATTTACTATTTCAGCGCTATGAGAAAAACTCACCCATGAGGGCAAATCGCTATGGTATCTTGGAGCCTAAGCTGAACTGCTCTCAAATATGCCCATTACCAGCGCTTGATTACCTCCTTATGCCATTAGTGGCATTTGATAAACAAGGTAATCGCCTAGGAATGGGAGGTGGGTTTTACGACCGGACATTGGCACGTTTACACGAACAAAATTGGCAAAAACCACAACTAATTGGCCTTGCACATGAATGCCAAAAAGTTGATGCTCTACCAATCGAGTCATGGGACGTACCTCTTAAAACCATTATCACCCCAGATAAAACATACTGTTGGTAACATTTAATTTTGGTTACTAACCGCATATTTCTGACATACATGAGCACAAAGCAATGACACAAGACGAATTAAAAAAAGCAGCTGCTTGGGCAGCACTCGAGTTTGTAAAAGAAAACACCATTGTAGGTGTCGGTACAGGCTCTACTGTTAATCACTTTATTGATGCCCTTGGCTCAGTAAAGGACACTATTGTAGGCGCTGTATCAAGCTCAGAAGCGTCAACTGCACGTTTGGAAGCGTTAGGTATTGAAGTGTTTGAACTTAATAACGTGGATGCTTTAGATGTATACGTTGACGGCGCTGACGAAATAAACGCTCAAAACGAAATGATTAAAGGCGGCGGCGCAGCACTAACACGTGAAAAAATAGTAGCTGCAGTTGCAAAACAGTTTGTGTGTATTGTTGATGACACAAAGCTGGTAGATACATTGGGCGACTTCCCGCTTCCGGTGGAAGTTATTCCAATGGCGCGCAGCTACGTTGCACGAGAATTATTAAAACTTGGTGGTGACCCTGTTTATCGCCAAGGCGTAGTTACCGATAATGGTAACGTTATATTAGATGTATTTAACTTAAAAATTACCAATGCCAAACAACTTGAAACACAAATAAATTCAATTGTTGGCGTAGTTACCAACGGCCTATTTGCGATGCGAGGTGCTGATAAAGTGATTATCGGTACCAAAAATGGGCCACAAATTAAATAGGATGAGGTTATGAGTAAGGTATCGTTAGCAAAAGACAAAATTAAAATTCTCTTGCTTGAAGGTGTTCACCAAAGCGCTGTTGAAACGCTAAAACGTAACGGTTACAGCAATATCGACTACGTTAAAACATCCTTACCTGAGGACGAGCTTAAAGAGCGCATTAAAGATGTTCACTTTGTAGGACTTCGTTCTCGTACTCATATTAACCAAGCCGTATTAGACTCAGCTGAAAAGCTAGTTGCTATTGGTTGTTTTTGTATTGGTACAAACCAAGTTGATTTAGATGCTGCACGCGAACGTGGTATTGCTGTATTTAACGCTCCATTTTCTAATACTCGTTCAGTTGCTGAACTTGTACTTGGCGAAATTCTACTTTTATTACGTGGTATTCCAGAGCGTAATGCAGCGGCTCATCGTGGTGGCTGGTTAAAAACAGCAAATGGTTCGTTTGAAGCACGTGGTAAAACATTAGGTATTATTGGCTACGGTCACATTGGTACTCAGCTAGGTATTATGGCTGAAAATATCGGTATGAACGTGGAGTTTTACGATATCGAAGATAAGTTATCACTGGGTAATGCAACACAAGTTCATAACCTTACTCAGCTGTTACAACGCTCTGATATTATTAGCTTACATGTACCAGAAACACCGCAAACTAAAAACCTTATTGGTACAGCAGAACTTGCAGTTATGAAGCAGGGGTCTATTTTGATCAATGCATCACGCGGAACTGTTGTTGATATTGATGCTCTTGCAGAAGCGCTTACAGAGAAAAAACTAAGTGGTGCAGCAATCGATGTGTTCCCTACTGAGCCAAAATCTAACGATGAAGAATTTGTATCGCCACTGCGCCAATTCGACAATGTTATTTTAACGCCGCACATTGGTGGTTCTACACAAGAAGCGCAAGAAAACATTGGTATTGAAGTAGCGGGTAAATTGGCTAAATATTCAGATAATGGCTCAACTATTACTGCGGTTAACTTCCCTGAAGTATCGCTACCTGAGCTTGCTAATCGTAGCCGTTTATTACACGTACACCACAACCGCCCAGGTGTACTAACGCAAATTAACCAAGCGTTTGCACAGCACGGTATTAATATTGCTGCGCAATACCTACAAACAGACGCATCTATTGGTTATGTAGTTATTGATGTTGATACAGATCAATCTGAAGTAGCACTTAAAGAACTGAGCGCTGTTGAGGGTACAATTAGAGCACGTATTTTACATTAACCATTCTTTGATATTAAAAAAGGGTCCTTATGGACCCTTTTTTGTATTTAGATTACATATACTTTCTCAAGTATTTTTTGAATACCGGATCTGTTGCAGCCAACTCTT
Source organism: Pseudoalteromonas sp. SG43-4 (assembly GCF_014164325.1). NCBI lineage: Bacteria > Pseudomonadati > Pseudomonadota > Gammaproteobacteria > Alteromonadales > Pseudoalteromonadaceae > Pseudoalteromonas > Pseudoalteromonas sp. SG43-4. The sequence continues at coordinate 74,790 of NZ_JACJFB010000015.1, forward strand.
TTTGCTCAGCTAATATCTCTTTTAAAATAGCGCCTGAGGTAAGCGGGTTAGCAAGAACCACTCTAAATACAACCGTTGGTTGATTGTCGTATTTAGAAGGCGTTAAGCGTGTACGTGATACAAATGAGCGACCTGACTCGCGTTGACGCTTTTGCATACTGGCAGTAAAACGGTTCAGTGAAGCAAAAATATCTAACCGAGTTGCAGCATCTGCATCGGCTATTGCTTGTTTAATTTGCTTAGGTACATAACGATACGTTAATAAGCACAACTCAGGCTCCGAAATAAGCTCAAAGTCTTCATCAGCCTTAATTAAATCAGCAAAGTAATGTGCTTTTTTGATGCTGCGATCAATCAGCATTTCGTAACCTTTACGACCAATAACACGTAAGCAAGCATGTACTAACATTGCCATACCCGGTCGGCTGCCTTCAAGCGTGTGGCTACCTAAGTCTTTTGAACCTTTACGTAATATGTACTCAGCGTGATGCTCTATTGCATCAGTTGCAGCGGGGTCTTTAAATAAAACCAAACCCGCTCCCATTGGTACATACATTTGTTTATGTGCATCGATGGTAATTGAATCTGCTCGCTCAATCCCTTTTAGTAAAGGACGGTGCGTACTCGATAAAAGGGTCGCTCCTCCCCATGCAGCATCTACATGAAAATGGCAGTTAATGTCTTGTGCTAAGTCGGCCATTTCATCAAGTGGGTCAATATTACCGGTTTCGGTTGTCCCCGCGACCCCAATAATCGCCATTACTTTAATGCCTTGCGCTTCAAGCTCACGTGCTTTTTCGCGCATAGCTCCTACATCAACTTTATTATTTTCACAGGTTTTAATACCAATTAAGTTATCGCGACCAATGCCGAGTAAATCAACCGATTTACCTAATGAGTAATGCCCGCGTTCTGATATTAATACTGCTAAACCTTTATAACCGTAATGCAGCATACCAGCAATTAAGCCTTGTGCACCTATGCCTCTAAAATCGCCATCAGGTTTTAATAAGCGGTTTCGCGCAATCCAAAGCGCAGTAATATTAGCAACCGTACCACCAGAGCAAAATGCACCTAATGAGGTTTTAGCACTGTGCATCCATTTAGAATAAAATGAGTCTTCTTGCCCATAAGCTAAATGATGCATCATCCCAAGCACTTGACGCTCAAGAGGCGTAAACGCTTTAGATGTTTCTATTTTTACTAGATTTTGATTTAGCCCTACCATCAATTTTGACAGCGGTAATAAAAAGTGCGGCAAGGCAGAGGTCATGTGACCAATAAAACTAGGCGCAGCTGTATGCACAGAATGTGCAACAAGTTGCTCCATTATGTCTTGGGCATAAGCAGAGACAAACGTTGGATCTTCTGGGATCACTGCCGATTGAAAATCTTTTTCTATTTCATGTAATGGTTTTTCAATTGCCGCTATATTTTCGTTTAGAAAACCTGCTAAATTACTCGAAATTTCAAGCTCGATTTTGCTTAAAGTTGAGTCTGGCGCTTCAGGTACAGTAAATATACGCTTAAGGCTTTCTTTAGAGGCGACGGCACAACGCTTTTGATCCATCTTAATACCTAGTGTGTGTGTAGCTAAAACACGCGCTTACCCATCAAAAACGCCTACTTATTAGGACATTTGGAGGAATCGTGTTTCTTTAAAAATTGCGCTAACTTTACTGCAATATAACTAAAATGTCTCGTTTAAACCTATAAAAGCAATCAAAGCGATGACAAAAAAATGATAATTTAGGGTCTATTTATCTTTCAAGGTTAAATTTGCAGCAGCCTGTTTGGTATTTAGGCAAGGCAGCGCCTATGTAGTGTGGTTATTCCCCATAAATAGGCGATAACGTAGCATTAATGCCAAACAGGCGCTGCCCAAAGGGTTCTGCCTAGGGTCTATTTACTCTTTGTTGCTCGGTTTTTACTTAGACCACTAGGTTACAAATCTCGCGCCGCGATTAAATCGCCCCTAGTTTGAACAAATTATAATCCGCAAAGATAAACAGACCCTAATTAAAACTCTACCAAACCTAATTATTTATTGGGCATTTACTTATTTTGGGTATAATAAATTTGATAACAAAAAAGGGACACATATGCCAGAAGGAAGAGTCAAAGTTAGTTGGATAGTGGCAGGCTTTAGCTTGTTTTTAATAAGCTTGCTAACCTACGTTTACTACACTTACCAAACCACGCGTGCTGAAATAATGCAGTCGGTTGATAATCGCTTACTTAATGCCGCCACCAGCGTTAAACATATTTTAGGTGACGATTATTTAAGTGCGGTTAATCAAGGCGATAATATAAGTTTTTCTTACTATCAAGATAAAAGTAAACAACTCTCTGAGTTTGCTCAAGCACTTGATATTGCTTATGTCTATTCAATGATTTTAAAAGACGGTAAGGTGCTTTTTAGCTCATCAAGCTACACGCAAGACGATCAGAATAATGGCAAGGTAACTCAATTTTTAGATCTCTACCCTGAAGCTACCGATGCAAATATAAGTGCTTTTTATTCAACAGAGCCAGTATTTGAAATATCGAGCGATCAGTGGGGCCACTTTAAAACAATTTTTATTCCTTACGTTGACCCAATCAACGGCAATACCTATTTAACGGGTGCCGATATAACTATTTATGATTTAAACGAGAAACTTAAAGAAAGCGTATCAAAAGCAGCTGCAATGGCTAGCTTCTTCTTTTTTATCGCGATACTCGTTGCCGCCATATATATTTATTTACTAAAACGGTCTTTAGCAACTGACTCAAGTACTGGTTTTTCAAATCATATTGCACTTGAGTACTTTATTAAAAAAAGTAATGCTCATCACATGCAATTAGCCGTTATTTGGGTTAATGAAATAGAAGATATAAACAGTTTTTATGGCACTGAAGTGGGTGACAAGGTAATGAAAAACTTACTTATTCACTTTAAACTTAGAAGCTCTACGCATTGCCATATATACAGACTAGCAACAAATAAAATAGTATTACTCGCGCCTAAGGAAATGAGTAATGACGAATTTACCGACCTCGTAAAAACATATAACTTTAATACACCGGTATTAACTGACCCTTTTATCTACATAACCCTATGTGCAGGTATTGCCAGTGGTAATAAATCGCTACTACTTGAAAACGCTCATATAGCAGCGCTGCAAGCTAAACAAGGCAGGCATAGTGTAGTTAACTACTCAAAAGCGCTACACGATGTAAAAACGCAATATCAATACAATGTAGAAATGGCTAAAGAAGTGCGAGAAGCGTTTGATAACAATCGTATAGTACCTTACTTTCAACCCATTATTGACACAAATACCAATAAGGTCGTTCAATACGAATGTTTAGCTCGAATGGTAACAGCGCAAGGGGAAGTATTAAAACCTGATGCATTTTTAAATGTTGTTACCCGCTCAAGAATGGACGGAATACTTACCCGTACTATATTTTCACAATGTGTTAGTCGCTTTAGAAAAACCGATATTTGCTGGAGTTTAAATATAACAGCACAAGATATGCTCGACCCTAATTTAAGTGAGTTTATTGCGGACGAACTTAAGCGCTACCCGCATCCTGGTAATATCACATTAGAGCTTTTAGAAACCCAAGCTATTGCCAACTTCTCTGAAGTAAAAGCATTTATTGGAATGGTTAAAACAAAAGGCGTTAAGGTTATTATTGATGACTTTGGTAGTGGTTATTCAAATATATCAAACGTACTTAAGCTTGAAGTAGATGGTATTAAATTAGATGGCGCACTAATAAAGCAAATAGTGAATGACAAAGATATCTACTTGTTTATTGAGCATATAGCCAGCTTTGCTAATCAACTTGGTTTACAATTAATGGCAGAGTCGGTAGAAAATGCAACCATAGTAACCGCACTTAAAAAGGCGAATGTGACACTAATGCAAGGCAATTATTTTGCCCACCCAGTGCCACATGTTAATACGGTTACAGAAGAATTAGCACTTTGACTTACTTTAACCAGGGCGTGTTGATCTTTGTGGATTGAAATTTGTTCAATCTAGGGGCGATTAAATCGCGGCGCGAGGTTTGTAACCTAGTGGGCTAAGTAAAAACTGAGCAACAAAGAGTTAATCGTCCCTAGAAAGAACCCAAAGGGCAGCACATGTTTGGTCTTTATGCTGCGTTATCGCCTATTTATGGGGAATAACCACACTACATAGGCTCCGCCTTGCCTAAAAACCAAACATGCTGCTGCAAAATCAATCACGAAAGGTCAACACGCCCTAGGTAAGTTTATAACGAGTCGGTGGCTTTGCTGGCCACTGGCCCAGTATTTACGCTCAAAAGGCGTAATTGCATCGTCTGACTCATAAAGTGTTACATCGCAAGGGTTGCCTGTTAATTCAAGCGCCCGAGCAAACTCCTTAACGTAAATATCCCAATTGCTGCGCACTTCTAATTTTCCACCTAACTTAACGATAAATGGAAAAATAGCTGCGCCATGCCAGCGCCTACGAATATGCTTAGATTTAGGCCACGGGTTTGGATACAACAAATAATGGTGCGTAGGTTGCCAATTGGCGGCTACCGCTAAACGCCAAAAGTCATTTAAATCTGCTTGCACTAAGATGTACTGACCACTGTCGGTTTGCTTATATTCAACATCATGCTTATCTAATCGGTGCGAAGATTTATCAATTCCAACTATAAGTGCATCAGGGTGGCGCTTAGCTAAGTTAGCTGAGCTTTCACCCACGCCACAACACGAGTCCAAAATAAGCGGGCCACTAAAGGCTTGTACTTTAGCATTAACCTCGTCAAATGCAGTTTGCGTATGCGCTGCAATTGGCTTTTTAAATTCAGCATCTAAATGCTTATTTACTATTTCATCAAGCTTTTCGTGAATACCCACTTGATTAGATACAATACTACGTGAATTTGCATCACTCATTAGTGTCTTAGCCCCACACCTTTTTTAATTAAAGTTAGCGCTAAAGTAAATAACACCGTAATAAATACCAAAATAACACCTAGCGCTACACTTAAATCAACATCAGACACACCTAAAAAGCCATAGCGAAATGCATTTACCATGTAAATAATAGGGTTTATTTGCGATACGTTTTGCCAAAATTCTGGCAATAACGTAATTGAATAAAATACACCGCCTAAGTAAGTTAATGGCGTTAGTATAAAGGTGGGAATAATACTTATATCGTCAAAGCTATTTGCATAAATTGCATTAATTAAGCCACCTAAAGCAAACACAGCTGAGGTTAAAATAACGGTCGCCATAATTACAAAAATATTATGAATTTGAATATCAACAAATAATAACGATACACAAGTAACTATAAAGCCCACCATAATACCGCGCGTCATACCGCCGCCCATATAACCCAGTACAATGATGTAATTAGGTACAGGTGCAACTAAAAGCTCTTCAATGCTTTTTTGAAATTTTGTTGAGTAAAAACTAGAGGCTACGTTGGAATAGGAATTAGTAATAACCGACATCATTATAAGGCCAGGTACAATAAACTCCATATAACTAAAGCCGCCCATATCACCAATACGTGAACCAATTAAGTTACCAAAAATAACAAAATATAAGCTCATCGTAATTGCTGGCGGCACTAAGGTTTGTACCCAGATACGTAAAAAACGAATACACTCTTTAATCCATAAACTCTTTAAGGCTACGCCATATTTAAACATTTATTCGCCCCGCCCTTGCTCTAGTAATCCTACAAATAACTCTTCTAGTCTGTTTGCTTTATTTCGCATACTCAATACTGTATTTCCTTGGGTTGTTAATGCGCTAAATACCGCATTTAAGCCCTGTGATTTAGCGACTTCTACTTCAACAGTATGATCGTCCGTCATCGTAAACTTATAACCTTCAAGCGTGACAGGGTTTGCTGGCATTTTTAAATCTAAAATAAAGGTTTCTTTATCAAGTTTTGCAAGCAGTGCTTTAATGGTGGTGTTTTCAACAATTCGACCAGAATCAATAATCGCTATGTTTTTACACAGTAACTCAGCTTCTTCAAGGTAGTGTGTGGTTAAAATAATAGTAACGCCTTGCTCATTTATTTGGCGTAAAAAATCCCACATTGAACGACGAAGTTCAATGTCTACACCCGCTGTTGGCTCATCAAGTATAAGTAATTTTGGCTCGTGCATAAGGGCGCGTGCAATCATTAATCGACGTTTCATTCCGCCTGAAAGCGTACGTGCTTGCTTGTCTTTTTTCTCTAACAAACCCAGCTGCGCTAAATATTTATCAGCACGTTTATGGGCTTCACCACGTGGCACACCATAATAACCGGCTTGGTTAACCAGTATTTGGCTAAGCGTTTCAAACTGGCTAAAGTTAAACTCTTGCGGCACTAGGCCTAAATGCGCTTTTGCAGCTTCTAAATCAGTATCAATATCACAGCCAAAAACTTCTACTTTGCCTTTTGTTTTATTAACAAGTGACGAAATAACACCAATAGTGGTTGATTTACCGGCTCCATTTGGACCAAGCAAAGCGAAAAAATCGCCCTCTTCAACTTGTAAATCAACGCCTTTAATTGCCTCAACACCATTTTTATAAACCTTGGTAAGGCCTTCTATATTTAAAGCAATATTTTGCTTATTCATTACTTACCCTCACCATAACCCCAACGTTTTGTTAGGTTATGCTCAATGTTTAAATGATCTAAAATTCTCGCCACCATAAAATCAACTAAGTCTTCGATACTTTGTGGCTTATGATAAAAACCAGGTGCGGCTGGCATAATTGTTACCCCTAAACGAGATAACTTAAGCATGTTTTCTAAATGAATTTCGTTAAATGGTGTTTCGCGAGGCACTAAAATGAGCTGTCCGCGTTCTTTAATTACCACATCAGCGGCGCGCTCTAATAAATTATCAGACGCCCCCACTGCAATTGCAGAAACCGACCCGGCACTACATGGGCATACTACCATTTTTTTAGGAGCAGCAGAGCCCGAAGCCACAGGGCTAAACCAGTTATCTTTACCGTATACTTTTAGCTGTTCAGGTTTGGCATTAAACAGCGTACTTAACTGCTCTGTGGCTTTATCTTCATTACCAGAGAGCTTAATATTTGATTCTGTATCAAGCACCACGCGTGCTGCACTTGAAATGAGAACGTAGACCTGAAATTGCTGCTCTAGTAATACTTCAAGTAACCTAAGCCCATAAGGCGCACCCGATGCACCACTAAATGCGAGCGTAATTCTATCTTTAAATTGCACACTATTCTCCGCTGTATTTATCAGCTAAGCCATCAACAAGGTGTTGATGAAGGCCATTAAAACCACCATTGCTCATAATTAAAATATGTTGATTAGGCTCAATATTTTCAAGCACTGTATCAATAATTGTTTGTGTGCTGTTAAAGCACTGCATGCCTGCTTTATCTGCTTGCTCTTTTAGCGACCAATTTAGATTCTCTGGTTCAAAAAGGAGTACGTTGTCAGCATCACGCAGTGAATCTAATAATGTATATTGGTGCACGCCCATTTTCATGGTGTTTGAGCGCGGCTCTAAAATAGCGATAATTTTTTCATCGCCTACTTTTGCGCGCAATCCTGCAAGCGTAGTTTTAATTGCTGTTGGGTGATGCGCAAAGTCGTCATACACTTTAATATTATTTATATCCGCCTTTAGCTCCATACGCCTTTTAGGGCTAATAAATTCTCCTAACGCATCAATACTATGATCAATGGCTATACCCACATGGCGCGCTGCTGCGATAGTCATAATCGCATTTTTAACGTTATGCTCGCCTATTGCTTGCCAACAGACAGTGCCCTGCTTTTCGCCATTAAGTAATACATTAAACTCACTTCCATCGGCTTTTATTAATTCATAGCTCCAATCATCGCCTAGCGTTTCGCTTTCGCTCCAAAGCCCTTGTGCTATTACATCATTAAGCGCTACGTCTTGCTTTGGCCAAATTACCTTGCCGCTTTGAGGTAATGTACGCATTAAGTGATGAAATTGTTTTTTTATTGCGTTTAAATCTTCAAAAATATCAGCGTGATCGAATTCAAGATTATTTAAGATAAGTGTACGCGGGAGGTAATGTACAAACTTACTGCGCTTATCAAAAAAAGCAGTGTCGTATTCATCGGCTTCAATAACAAAAAATGGCGTTTCACCCACTTTTGCCGATACACCAAAATTTTGCACTATGCCGCCAATTAAAAAACCTGGTTTTAAACCTGCGTACTCTAACACCCACGCAAGCATACTTGCTGTGGTTGTTTTACCATGCGTACCAGCAACCGCAAGCACCCAAGAATCTTGCAGTAAGTTATGCTTAAGCCACTCAGGGCCAGATGTATAAGGCAGACCTTTATCAAGCACATATTCAACACATGGGTTACCCCGGCTCATTGCATTACCAATAACGACCATATCTGGCTTTGGCTCTAATTGAGATACCGCGTAGCCTTGAGTCAGTTCAATGCCAAGCTCTTCAAGTTGCGTACTCATTGGTGGGTAAACGTTTTGATCGGAACCCGTTACTTTATGACCCAACGATTTAGCAATGGCTGCAATACCGCCCATAAACGTGCCACAAATGCCCAAAATATGTATATGCATATACTTTCCTTAAATCGTATGCTCACTTTACAGCTATGCAAAGTTTAATGGCGCTATAATGCCAAAATTCGTGCTTAGTTACCATTGCGAGTAAGCATTTCACTCGTGCCAAAATGACCACTTGATAATAAAAAAGCCTTCTTAATTAGAAGGCTTTTTTATTAGTCATTATTTGCTACATCATTAAAAATACTATCAAACCTATACCGAGCAATAAACGATATATCACAAATGGCAACATGCCCATTCGCTCTATTACTTTTAAAAACATAAATATACATGCATAAGCCGATAAGAACGATAGCACCACACCTAGTAATAATGTATTCCAATCAACCACATGGTCACCCAAAGCAAGCTCTGCAGTATAATAAAGCCCCATCATAGAAATAATTGGAATTGCCAGTAAGAACGAAAAACGCGCTGCGCTTTGCTTATTCATTCCAAGCATTAAACCAGCAGTCATCGTGATACCTGAGCGAGAAGTTCCCGGGATCATTGCAACAGCTTGTGCAAATCCAATAATAAGTGCTGTTTTCCAATTAAGCTGATAAATAGTTTTAATTTGCTTACCTTTTGCATCCGCGTACCAAAGCAATAAACCAAACACAATTGTGGTAGTAGCAATTACCCAAGCGCTTCGTAGGTACAACTCTATAAAGTCTTTTAAAAGTAAGCCTAAAATAGCGGCAGGCACAGTGCCTAAAATTATCCACCAACCTAGCTTACTATCATCACTAGTACCCTGTGTTCCAAAGGATTTAAACCACGCACTGAGTATGTCGACGACCTCTTTACGAAAATAAATAACAACGGCAATTAAAGTACCAACATGGACTGCCACGTCAAACGCAAGCCCTTGATCTTCCCAGCCTAAAATTTGCGATGGGAGAATTAAGTGCGCAGAACTAGAAATTGGTAAAAACTCAGTAAATCCCTGTATGAGGGCTAAAATAATTATTTCGATGATACTCATGGGTTAGAAAACTCCACCTTCCATAGCTTTTGTTGAGGGTTATTATATTCATTCCATAACTGCGCAATCGTTTGTTTAGCTACAGGATGATAGAAATCTGGGGCAACCTCGCTAAGAGGTTGTAATACAAATGCGTTTTTAGTTATTTCATCTCGTGGTAATTGTGCTGGAGAAGCGCAAATTACATCATCATAAAATAGTAAATCTAAATCGAGCGTTCGTGGACTAAACTTTTTATCGTTCGCTGTGCGTCCATTATCACGCTCTATTTGTTTTAATAAAGCGCATACATCAACAAGCGACATATCAGTTGTAGCGCCAACGACTGAATTATAAAAATTATTGCCAGCAAACCCTACTGCTTCACTTTCAAAAACAGACGAGTGTACAATATGTTCAAAGTGCTGCTTAAGTGCAATTAATGCACATTGTATATAATGCGCTTTATTTATATTTGACCCTAGGCTGATATAAATTTGAGCCATTTAGTCAGTTGCCTTAACACGTGTAATTTCAACACCTACAGTTTGCGCTTGTGCTACTGCTGCAGGTTTACTTACTCTTATAGTAACTTGTGGAGTATTAAACTCGCTTAAAATAATATGCGCTAATTGTTCAACTAAAGTTTCTAGCAACTCTACAGGTTTTAAAGTGCAGTGCTCAATAACTCGCTCACTTACTTTTGAGTAATCGAGTGCTAAATTAATATCGTCATTTTCAGCTGCAGGCTTAATATCGCTTAGCATTTCAATATCAAAATAAAGGCTCTGTTTACTTTCTTTTTCAAAGTCGTACACTCCAATAATAGTGTCGACGTGCAATTGAGATATAAAAACCTTATCCATTGATACTCCAAATAACAACAAACTACTAAGCAACTATACTAAGCATCAATAAAATTAATACTGTATATGGTTTAGCCAGTGTTTAAATATGTAAAAATAACTTCTACAATAGCAAAATAACTAAACTAGCTATTAAATAGCCTGTTAATAATTTTTACGATAAATTTTGCTGCCAATAATAGCCTAAAAGCACTATCAATTGGTATAGCAATTAAAAAATAAGGAAGCGCGTGTTAGCCACTATAATGTTTGTTTTAGCTTATTTACTTGGGTCGATTTCGTCGGCTATTTTAGTGTCGCGGTTGTTCAAACTTCCAGACCCTCGTAATAGTGGTTCTAACAACCCAGGAGCTACAAATGTTTATAGATTAGGCGGAGCATTTCCGGCTTGCTTGGTTCTAGTGTTTGATATTTTAAAAGGCACTATTCCGGTATGGGGGGCTTATTTTTTAGAAGTTGAACCTTTAGAGCTTGGTTTAGTCGCAGTAGCTGCTTGTTTAGGCCATATGTACCCACTGTTTTTTAGCTTCAAAGGCGGTAAAGCCGTAGCAACGGCATTTGGCTCATTATTACCTATTGGCTTATCATTGGCAGGTTTACTCGTGTGTACTTGGTTAGTTATAGTGGCAATAACACGCTATTCATCACTGGCGGCGCTTGTTGCTGTATCTCTAGCGCCCTTGTATACTTGGCTAATAAAGCCACTTTATACTCTTCCCGTTACTTTTATCACGCTGTTAATTATATTTCGTCACCGTACTAATATTATTCGATTATTTAGTGGGGAAGAACCAAAAGTGGGTGCTAAAAAAGCACCCACCGATGAAAACAAAAATATCTAAAATATGAGTCATTAAATCGGCTCAAGGCTATCTATAGGCCAACGAGGTTTTGTTTTCATATCAAGCGTGGCAAATTGCCCTGCTTTTAAACGTTGCATTCCGGCATAAGCAATCATTGCACCATTGTCGGTACAAAATTCAGTACGCGGATAAAACACTTCGCCTTTCATACCCTTCATTACGCGTTCAAGCTGCAGTCGAAGCTGTGTATTTGCACTCACACCACCGGCGATGACCAAACGCTTAATACCTGTTTGTTTAAGCGCACGCTTACACTTAATAACGAGCGTATCAATAACCGCCGTTTGAAATGCATGCGCTATATCAGCTTTGGTTTGATCGTCGTCGTCGTTTTCACGAATCGTGATTGATGCCGCTGTTTTTAAACCACTAAAACTAAAATCAAGTCCTGGCTTGTCGGTCATAGGGCGAGGAAATACAAAACGCTTTGCTACGCCTTGTTCGGCCATTTTAGCTAAGCGTGGACCACCGGGGTAATCAAGACCAAGTAACTTAGCCGTTTTATCAAAGGCCTCGCCTGCGGCATCATCAACTGACTCACCTAGTACTTCGTATTGTCCAATACCTGCTACTTTGACCATCATGGTATGACCGCCCGATACAAGCAATGCAATAAACGGAAACTCAGGGGTATTTTCCTCAAGCATCGGAGCAAGTAAATGCCCTTCCATGTGATGTACTGCTACCGCAGGTATATCCCAGCCGTATGCTAATGAGCGACCAATAGACGTACCTACCAATAATGCACCAACTAGACCTGGGCCTGCAGTATAAGCAATACCGTCTAAATCTTCAGGGCCACAACCTGCTTGCGCAAATGCTGCATCTATAAGTGGTAATGTTTTACGAACATGATCGCGCGATGCAAGTTCCGGCACTACACCGCCGTAATCAGCGTGTACTTTTACTTGGCTGTATAATTGATGAGCTAACAAGCCTTTTTCGTCATCATATATTGCAATACCCGTTTCATCACATGACGATTCAATGCCTAAAATTCGCACTGTACTTCTCCTGCCTTTTAAATTCTACTTTGCTTCTTTTATAACGTAAGACCAATATTTGTTTGGCCATCTTCAAGGGCAAACTTTTTAAGTGCCTTTACGCTATCAGAGGTAATACGCCCCATATTTTCTACAAAATCAATTAGCTCACCTAATACTTCAATTTCGTACTGCATTAATGGGTGCTCTCTCACTGCTGTGTTATCAGCAATCTCACCTTCAACCGTCATTTGATATTCAATAAAGCGAGCCACTGTTGCTTGAGATATTTTGCTCACACTAATGAACTCTTGCTCATCTTGCGCCACTAAACCGTGCATTAAGCTAAGTAAAGACGTTGCAGCATCAATAGCAGGATAAGTACCAAACATATCAAAATCAGCAAGTTCAGGAACATTTGGCTCTATTTTTTCAACTTGTTTTTCGAGATCTATTTTACTTTTAGGCAGTAAGATTTTTTCCCAACAAACATTAAGCGAATTACGTAATAAGGTTTCATCACCAAACCCCGTTGCTTCGCTAAATAAACCGTAATTTGGCAGCATTCGCTCTATTAAAGCACTTGCTAAGACGGCCTTTTGTAAATAGTTAAGCTCTCTAATACGCTGAAAATTATTTGCTTTAGTCATTCTTTAACGTCTCACACGACCAACAAAAATCAAATGTTGATCCATTATGCTCATTACAATTAGGGCATACCCAATCTGGAGCGGATTGTTTTACTTGTTGATAGTTTACCAATATTTGCCGCGCATGGCGCTCTTTTATCGCATAAACCTGCACACTAACTTGCGCCTGATCATATGGAATTTCTCCAAGCGCCCCTTGGAGCATCTCGCCTTTAATTTTACACTCTATTCCAGCAGTTTGTATTAAGCCTTTTACGATATTCGCTTCCAAGGTATTTTCAGCTTTATAAATTGTAACCCATTGAAAAGAGCTATCTGTTGAATTGTTATTATTAATATTTTGCAATATTCACCTCATTTATTTTGTGTTAACAATATCCTGCGCTAAATTATTAGCATGCTGTACTTTTAAGGAATAAACATGACACTAACAACCCCAGGCTTACTTTTTCCGGCCATATCGCTGCTATTACTCGCCTATACAAACCGATTTTTAGTTTTAGCGCAATTAATTAGGGAGCTAAATGCGCGTGAAGGTGAATCTATTCGGCCTGTTGTAGTGGCTCAAATCACTAACTTACGTAAACGTATTAAGCTAATTAGAACGATGCAAGTGTACGGGGTAGCCTCTTTTCTACTGTGTACACTATCAATGTTTGCATTATTTATTGAGTTTAATGCCACAGGAATTATTTTATTTGGCATTAGCTTAGCTTGCTTAAGTTTATCGTTATTAACGTCTTTATTTGAAATACATATTTCCTGTGATGCAATCGAGATAGAACTACAAAGCATTGAAAATAAACCACTAAGTAGCCGAATAAATAGAAATTTTGTAAAATAGTTTATTATAAATAAAACACTCTATTATTTGTCACAATCATGTTGTATGAACGCCCCTTTTTGGGGCGTACTTTTTTATTAATTAGAACAATTTAATCCAAATATACTAACTAACTTACTGACTACAAATAAGTTTACTTAGCTAGCCCATTGCAAAAACATAGATAAAATACAATAAACAACTAGTTATGAATTTAAAAAGTAATACTATTTGGTCGCTTTTCTCTTTAATTAATACTAAAAGGGGGGTATCCTGCTGGAAACACGTATGAACTTGCAACCGTATTTCAATATAGAATTTTACTAAACTTTAGAATAAAAATTAATATATTTGATGTCCGTGGTATCTGCGACTTACTTATAAAAAGGGACTATAAAGTGAGATTTGAACAATTAGAGCAATTTGTAGCACTTGGTATATTACGTCATTTTAGACAAGCTGCTGAACAAACCCAAATTAGTACTTCAGCGCTAACGCGCAGCATTCAAACACTTGAAGATGAAATGGGATATGAGTTAGTAAAACGCTCAACACGCTCTGTTAAATTAACGCCAGAAGGCGAGCTTTTTCTAGAATATGCTAAAACAACCCTATCGGAACTTGAGCTAACGAAAAAGCGGATTTTTCAATCAGTAAACGGTAATGCCAATGAAAAGCTCGTTATTGGGTATACCAATAAGGCAAGCAGCATAGTACCTATTTCTTGTGGACAGTTTTTAGCTCAATACCCTCATATAAAAATTGAGATGCAGCTACAAGATCAGCAAGAGTTAACACGCAAACTCCAACAAGGTGAAATAGACATTAGCGTATACTCTCAAGCTATTAATAGTATTGGCAGTGACATTCACTTACCTGATCAGCTTGTGTTATTTGTTTCAAAAAACCACCCTCTTGCCCATAAAAACGATATAAGTAAACAAAACCTTGATAACTATCCGATGTTTGGCTGTTTCTCTGAGTCTAAACAAGTACAAACTATGCTTAATGAAGCAATTGATTCTTTAAATAAATCATCAAGTATTAAAGTGGGCAGTATTGAGCAAGTAATGGCAGGTGTAGTTAAATCAGATCATTTTGCTATTGCAAGCATTGAACATGCTAATGCAATCGCAGAGAATTCTGAATTAGTACAACTTAAAACAAATAAAGATTTAAACCACGAACAACTCGTTGTACAAACAAGCCAACAGACGTCGATTACTGAACATGTAGAGCATTTACTATCGCTTATAAAAAAAGCGGGTGCTGCATTTAGCTAATCTGATGTTTCAAAAAGTGCGGCACAATAAACAGTAGCTTTTAACAGCTTTTCGGCTACACTGTCGCACCTTTTTTAAACAGCTGATGTGAATGAACACACTTTTTGGTCCTGATGTCTATTTAGATGATATAGAACGCCAAGGATATACCGTAATTCATAACGCGCTTATTGCCGATTTAGTTAACGATTTAGTTGCAGACTGCCACCGTATAAACCCTCACTTTAGCCTTGCTGGTATTGGTCGATTAAATGACTTACAAATAGATAAAACCGTACGTACTGATAAAACCTATTGGTTTGACGGCAGCTCTCAAGCACAGCTTACCTATCAAGCAATAATGCAAAGTATAAAGACCACGTTAAATCGCAGTTTTTTTATGGGGTTATTTGATTACGAATGCCATTATGCAAAATATACACAGGGTGATTTTTACAAAAAGCACTTAGATGCATTTAAAGGTCGCTCTAATCGAGTATTTACAACGGTACTTTATTTAAATACGCCTAAGCAAGGTGGCGAACTTGTTATTTATAAACCTAAAAGTAAAGAGATAGAAATAACAATTAAACCAACTGCTGGCACATTAGTAATGTTTGAAAGCGAACGCTTTGCCCACGAAGTACTTCCCGCCGTTGACGATCGCTATTCTATTGCAGGCTGGTTTAGAAAAAACGCCTCTATTAGCGGCATTATTGATCCGCCCCGATAACTCCTAATAGAGCATTTTAACAGCCTTTATTGAGGCTTTTAAAATGCTATTGGGTATGAAAGTAATAACCCTATAAAGATAGCCAAACCCACGTAATGATTATTTAAAAACGCTTTAAAACAGGCATCTCTTTCACGTTTATGAATAAGCGTTTGTTGGTATGCCAATAGGCCCGCAGCAATACTTAAACCAACGCCAAACGCGACACTTAAATGATTGCTTATACCAATAAAAGCAACCAACGCTATAAATACAGCATTAAGTAAAAAGATAATATGGCGGTCGTATTTACCAAATAAAATAGCGGTTGATTTTACCCCTATTTTTAAATCGTCGTCCCTATCAACCATCGCATACATGGTGTCGTAAGCCACTGTCCAGCAAATATTGGCTATAAATAATAACCATGCCTGCTGTGGTAGTGCATTAATTGAAGCCATATACGCCATAGGAATAGCCCAACCAAATGCAGCCCCTAAAACAATTTGAGGTAACTGTGTATAGCGCTTCATAAAGGGGTAACAAAAGGCTAAAGCCAAAGCTCCAAAAGAAAGAAAAATAGTATTAACGCTAAGCATTAATACTAAAATGAACGCAATAACTATGAGTAGTAAAAATAGACTAAGTGCTTCACCACTACTCACCTGCCCTGAAGCTAGCGGCCGTTGAGCTGTGCGTTTTACCGAGCCGTCTATTTTTCTATCTGCAAAATCATTAATTACACACCCTGCGCTACGCATAACAACAACGCCCAGCGTGAATATAATAAGGTTGAGTAAGCTCGGCATCCCACTATTAGCAAGCCATAAAGCCCAGTATGTTGGCCAAAGTAATAACAAGGTACCAATGGGCTTATCTATACGCATTAACTGTATATAATAAGGAATATGTTTTGGCTTTAAAGCGGCTAATTTCATGAGTATAAATATGCTCCAGGTAAAAACACTTCACACACTAAAAACTTATATTCTTTGAGTGAGAATACACTTCGACGCCCTAGTAAGTTTTTCTCGGGTAAGTTCAATTTTGTAACTAATTGCTGAATAGGGTGCGTGTCATCAAAATAAGCAATTTCTATATCCGTTCTTTTTAATGCTGGGTCTTGAAAAATCACATCACCTAAAGGACGCTCGCCCATATTGTGCAAAGGATTAATAGAATCATTTTTAGGAAGCCAGCTTTGTGCGTACACCACAGGTTTGTTATCGCACAGTAAGAGAACTTCTCTATTAATAGCTGTTTTAGCTGTGCTGTTTAGTAGTAAGTTTTGCTCTGGGCTTAAAGTAAATAACTGCTCACTTAATACCTTTACATTAAAAGTTTTTGAGTTACTTTTTAATTTAGCCGTTAATGAATTCTGTTCAAAAAGCCACTCTTGCTCTAGAGGAGATAAGTCACTTATATAAGAAGTGGACTGCCAATTAGCAGATATAGACAGAGGATAAGTAATCACAATAGCTCAACAAAATAAAAAACAACAAGATGATACCATTGCCAAAGCTTTTGAAAAAGTGATGTTTTATAACCATAAATAATTGCTTGGCGCTGTTTATTACCTACTATTAAGTATAAACTATTTGTAACAAGTTTTAAGAAACGCTTTAAATATGAAAAAAATAGTATACGCAGGTCTTTTTACGTTCTTTGTAAGCGTTATAAGCTTTACAGCTCGTGCTGAATCCACAGTTGGTTATTTTGGTTTTGAGCCAGATATAATCACCAACTACATTGGCGCATCAAGTAAAAAAATGGGCTATGTGCGTGTAACTATTGATTTAATGCTTACTGATACTTCTGATATTGCAGTGGTTGAACACCACACGCCATTACTTCGTGATGCCCTAGTAGAGATTTTATCTAAAGAACCAGAAGAAAAAATAAAATCACTTACTGGCCGTGAAGAAATACGTGCAAAGTGCGCCGAAAAACTAAAAAGCCTGCTAAAAGAAGAAACAGGACAAGAGATCATCCGTGAAGTCTTGTTCACTAAATATTTATATCATTAGTATTTAACGTTTTGCGTTAAATATTTTGGCGGTATAGGCAAAAGCCATACCGCTAAGTAACCCACCTAAGTGCGCCCAATTAGCCATACCTACAAACAATACATCAGCAAACCCAAGCACTAACCAAATCAACATAAAGCCAACAATAGCCGTACTTACAAGCGCAGGCTTGTTAGGATTTAAAAAGCTATGAATCCAGCAAAAACCAAGTAGCCCATACACCACACCACTCAAGCCGCCAAAATTGGGGCCAACCATTAAGTATTGTGCCCAATTACTTATAAGTGCAGTTACTAAAAACAAACCTATTAGGGTGAGTTTTCCGCATTGTTTTTCGATATTGTCACCAAGCGACATCCACCAAATTAAATTAAACACTATATGCATCGCGCTAAAATGTACTAGGGCGGGCGTTAACCAACTTAAAGGCTGCGTAGGTTTAAACTGCATCATGGTGTAAATGGTCTCAAAACCACCTAGTAAAAAAGCAAAATAAATTATAACGCTTACAATACTTACGGTTTGATTTAACCAGCTAAGCGCTTTAAATCGCGTCATTAGATTAAGTGATTGCCCTTGGTATTTAAGCGGCGATTGTGTGCTACCTACATCCCATGAAGCTTGTTGATAGCGTTCATGGTTAGGGTTTTGTGTAAATTCGGCCCATAAAGGTTGTATTTGATGAAAATGCTCAGGCGCAACACTAATAATGACATTGCTACCATCTGAGGAGCTTAATTGTCCTTGTAAACCTTGGCTTTTTAAATAATCTATAAAGCCCTGTGCGGCGCGCGGGTTATTTAAACTGCCAAGCTCTATCATCGCTCTACTTTCTCGCTGTAAGCAGCTTCCCAAGCTGTAAAGCCGCCATCCATACTGTAAACGTCTTCAAAACCTTGCTCAACTAAGTAGCTAGCTGCGCCTTGTGAGCTCATACCGTGGTAGCAGACAATAATAATTGGCTGATCGAATTCTTTTTCCATCATAAATTGTGCGATATTACCGTTAGAAAGTGCTTCTGAGCCTGGAATGCGACCGGCTTGATACGAATTAGGATCGCGAATATCTGCAATTACCACGTCATCTTTATCTAAAAGCTCTAACGTTTGCGCTATAGAAATATGTTTAAATGCCATTGAAATCTCTTTAATTAATAGTATAAAAAAGGCGGCTAAAGCCGCCCTTCTTGTAATTTAGTTAGGAACTAATCCCAGTTTAAAATTACTTTACCTGACTGACCTGAAATCATCATATCAAAGCCAGCTTGGAAGTCATCCACAGAATATTGATGTGTAATGATTGGGTTTAAATCTAGGCCAGATTGAATCAAACTTGCCATTTTGTACCACGTTTCGAACATTTCGCGACCGTAAATACCTTTAATCACTAAACCTTTAAAAATAACTTGGTTCCAGTCAACTGCCATATCAGATGGTGGAATACCCAGCATGGCAATTTTACCGCCGTGGTTCATATTATTAAGCATTGAATTAAACGCGCTTGGCACACCTGACATTTCAAGGCCAATATCAAAACCCTCTGTCATACCTAGCTCTTTCATTACATCTTCAAGCTTTTCATTGGCAACGTTTACAGCGCGTGAAGCCCCCATTTTACGTGCTAAATCTAGGCGGTATTCGTTTACGTCGGTAATTACAACGTGGCGAGCACCAACATGTTTTGCAACAGCTGCTGCCATAATACCAATTGGGCCTGCACCAGTGATAAGTACATCTTCGCCAACTAAGTCAAACGATAGTGCGGTATGAACTGCGTTACCAAATGGGTCGAAAATAGAAGCGAGTTCGTCAGAAATATTATCTGGAATTTTAAATGCGTTAAATGCAGGAATAACTAAATATTCTGCAAACGCACCTTCACGGTTTACACCTACACCCGTTGTATTACGGCATAAATGTACACGCCCTGCACGACAATTTCGACAATGCCCACACGTAATATGCCCTTCGCCAGATACGCGGTCGCCAACCTGAAAGCCACGAACTTCTTGGCCCATATCAACGACTTCACCAACATATTCATGGCCAACAACCATAGGCGTTGGAATGGTTTTACTTGCCCATTCGTCCCACTTGTAAATATGTACGTCGGTACCACAAATAGCTGTTTTGCGAATTTTAATCAGTAAGTCGTTATGACCTACTTCTGGCTTTGGTGCATCTGTCATCCAAATGCCCGGTTCTGCTTTTAATTTTGATAATGCTTTCATAATCCACACTCAATTAAAAAACCGAAGCGAGGCTTCGGTTTAAAATAAAATTAAATAACGCCCATTTCTTTACCAATACGGGTAAATGCATCGATAGCTGTATCGAGTTGCTCAATACTATGTGCCGCTGAAATTTGTGTACGAATACGCGCTTGCCCTTTTGGTACTACAGGGAATGAAAAACCGGTTACGTAAATGCCTTCAGCAAGTAATTTATCAGCCATTAACGAGGCTACTTTGGCATCTCCTAGCATTACAGGGATAATTGCATGATCTTTACCTGCACACGTAAAACCAGCAGCTTCCATTTGCTCACGGAAATATTTAGCATTTGACCAAAGTTTAGCGCGAAGCTCGCCGCCATTTTCAAGCATTTCAAGTACTTTAATTGATGCAGTAACAATTGAAGGCGCTAATGAGTTTGAGAACAAGTATGGGCGTGAACGCTGACGTAACCATTCAACAATTTCTTTTTTACCTGATGTGTAACCACCTGAAGCACCGCCCAGCGCCTTACCTAATGTACCGGTGATAATATCTACACGGTCTAATACATTACAGTACTCAGGTGTACCCTTACCGTTTTCGCCAACAAAGCCAACTGCGTGAGAGTCATCTACCATTACAAGCGCATCATATTTATCGGCTAAGTCGCACACAGCTTCTAAATTACAAATAACGCCGTCCATAGAAAACACGCCATCGGTAGCAATTAGTTTAGTTTTAGCACCGGCTTCGTCTGCTGCAATAAGTTGCTTCTCAAGATCAGCCATGTCGTTATTTGCATAACGAAAACGTTTAGCTTTACATAAACGTACACCGTCAATAATTGATGCATGATTTAATGAATCAGAAATAATAGCGTCTTCTGCGCCTAAAATAGTTTCGAACAAACCTGTATTTGCGTCAAAACATGAAGAATATAAAATAGTATCTTCTGTTTCTAAGAACGCACTGATTTTTTGCTCTAGTGTTTTATGGATGTCTTGAGTGCCACAAATAAAACGCACTGAAGCCACACCAAAACCATGATTATTTAAACCATTCTGCGCCGCTTCAATTAACTCTGGGCTATTAGCTAAACCTAAATAGTTATTAGCACAAAAGTTGATTACTTTACCTGATGCAACTTCGATTTGAGCTTGCTGCTGGGACTTAATAATACGTTCGTTTTTATACAAACCTTCGGTTTTTACGTCTTCAATTTGCTGTTGTAACTGGCTAAAAAAAGCAGATGCTCTCATCTAGGTTCTCCATATATTTGAACGGGTAAACAACCGCACTTTCGCGGCTGTTTATTATGCGGGGTATTGTAAAAGTTTAATGGGTAAAATGCACGGTTTGCAGTTCGTCGCAAACGCCCTCAGTTGGAAGGAATTCCTGCCAGTTTACAGGCTGTTTATTTATGTTTTTAAAAGTGCAGGTAAACTACTTATAGAATCGATAATTAAATCAGCTTCTTGCTTAGCGCTTTGGTCAAAGCTTTGCCCTGAACGCACTAAAACGCGTGTAGTGATGCCCGCTTTTTTCGCAGCCTGCATATCACTGAGTTTATCGCCCACCATAATACTGCAAGCAGGGTCGATATTATGCTCTTGTATGCCTTGTAATAACATTCCTGGCGCAGGCTTTCTGCAACTGCACTCTTTCAAATATTCAGGGCGCGCTTTTTTAGGGTGATGCGGGCAAAAATACACATCGGTAACTTCAATGCTGTGGGCACTAAACTGGTCTTTCATCCAGTCGGTCAGTGCTAAAAAATCAGCTTCGGTGTAATAACCTCGACCAATTCCAGATTGATTAGTGACGATTATGATTTTATAGCCTGCATCATAAAATGCTTTACAAGTGCTAAAAACACCGTCAATAAATTCAAATTTATCGCTTTGATACACATAACCATGATCAACATTTACCACGCCATCTCGATCTAAAAAAAGCGCTTTATTTTTTTGTTGTGCATTCATTACAAAGACTCTTTTTGTACAACATGGTCAAACATCGCTTTTACATCATCAACTGTAATTTGGCTCATTAAATCATCGCCTTTTACGCGTGTACCCCACGGTACTTGCTCAGCCGTTTTACCTGTTTGCTTAAACAAGTTTTGATGATAAACCTCTACCACGTAGTCTTGATATAAATAAGGACCTGTGCGTGCTGGATTTGAATGTGCATATAAACCAATAACCGGCGTACCAACTGTTACTGCCATATGCGCAGGACCCGTATCGGGCGCAAGCACTAAGCTGCCACGCTTTAACACGCACAACAACTCTTTGAGTTTTGTTTTACCGACTAAATTTAAAATAGGCGTGTTGCTGTGCTCAATAATGCTATTTGCTAGGTTAATCTCAAGCTCTGTTGGGCCACCCGTCAATACCATCTTAAAGCCTTGCTCGCTTGCATAATCAGCCAATGTGGCATAACGATCAGCGAGCCAATTACGCTGCGCTTTACTAGCTGCGGGCGATATTACTAATAGTTTATTAGTTAGGTATTCTGATGTTAATAACTCATCTGCAACCGCTTGGTCTTGCTCGGTGTATGGCATGTCCCAACTCGGTTTATAATCAGAAACACCAATGGCTTTTGCAAAACCTTTAAAGCCTTCAAGCACATGCGCCTGGGCTTGTGGGTCTATTCGTTTATTAATAAATAAGCTGTGCAATTCTTTTGAACGAGCCCTATCGAACCCTATTTTTACTTTTGCAGGAATACAACGCGCTACAAACCCAGCCCTTAATGCAACTTGCATATTAAGAAGCACATCAAATTTTTGGTTGTTGAAGCGTTGCTTTAAGCTTTTAAGCGCTGCTTTGCCTTGCTTTTTATCAAATACCACCAGCTCAACACCCGGTAAGTCAGCAAGTAACATGGCTTCTATTTTGCCAATTACCCAGGTGATTTTTGCATTCGGGTGTGCCTTTTGAATAGCTTGTACTGCACTCACAGCATGACATACGTCACCAATGGCTGAGAGTCTTAATATACAAATAGATGAATAATTAGGAGCTTGAGTCACACATTCCCTTAGGTATTAAATACAAAAGCCGATCTTAAATTATAATCACGCTATTGCAAGCACTTATCCTGCGCTTTAAAACGCGCTAATATAGACTCATTATTTAGCAATTACACAGAGCTATGTTTAAACAACACGTGCAAGGCAATCACACGCTATTAAGCCACCCTAAATACACAAGCCAAATTACCCTCGATTGGTTTGATGCAAATTATTGGCAACAACAAAATAAAATTGTGGGCGCTAAAAAAGGTCGAGCAACTGCGTGGTTTTTTAAGCAAGACGAATTAACAGCCGTACTTAGGCATTATTGGCGCGGTGGCTTAGTGGGTAAATTGCTAAGCGATCAATATTTATACCCAGGACTTGAACAAACCCGCGTATTTAAAGAGTTTAGCTTAATGAGTAAGCTTATAGAGCTTGGTTTAAACGTACCAACCCCTGTTGCAGCTAAAGTAACCCACAGCGGATTAATTTACCGTGGTGATATTATTACCGAGGCTGTTAAAGGCGCTAAAAGTGTACTCGATATATTAATTGAACGCCCATTGACTGAAGATGAGTTGGAGCGCATTGCTAAAACAATCGCGCTATTTCATTCAAAAGGTGTGTATCACGCCGATTTAAACATTAATAACATATTGTTTGATGATACTGGTGATGTGTATATTATCGACTTTGATAGAGGTGAAATAAGAGCGCCGAACCCACAGTGGCAACAAAGTAATATGGCACGCCTTGAGCGCTCATTTTTAAAAGAGCAAGGTCGAAATGATGTATTTAATTGGCAAGTGAATGACTGGAAAACTCTGCACAGCAACTACCTCAAAACACTCGCTAATATAAGTTAACTTAATATCAGTTAACCTAATATCAGTTAACTTAGTTAGCCAAAGCTAAATACTGCAGAGCAACCTGCTCTGCCTGTACTTGTTTTAGAATATCTGCGTTTTCTACATTTGGCTTATCTGCTAGCACCTGCATAACGGCATTGGCTAATGCCTCACTTTGTTGAACGGGTACTAAATATTTACTCAGCTCGCCTGTTAATATCTCGCTTGGTCCAAATGTACAATTAGTGCTAACTACCGGAGTACCCACCGCTAAAGCCTCAATTAATACCGTTGGCAGCCCTTCAAAATCAGAGCTCAAAACTAAAGCTTTGGCATGCTTAATCCAGTTGTATGGGTTTTGTTGAAATCCAGGCACTACTAACTGTTTATCTATGCCATATTGCTGTGCAAGCTTTAACGCTTTTGCAGGTTTATTACATAAAAGGACTAACTTGTATTTTTTATCAAGCTTTGCAAATGCTGCAAATAATATATCGTGGCGTTTTTGTTTAGCGAGCCTTCCTACATGAATTAAGTAAGGCTCATTTGGGATGTCGTTATTTTTCTCATTTGCTTGTTGGTTTATTTTTTCAAAATCGAACGGGTTATAAATAGTCGCGATTGCACTTGGGTTAATTAAATCCCCTTGTGTTATTTCTTTTTCAACACCCTTTGATACGCAAATAAGTGATTTACCATTTAAGTTTTGCTTACTTTTTTTAAGGTATAAATATGAAAATGGACCTAACTTTTTTTGACGGGCAAGTTCTGCATTGACGGAGTTATGAATAACAAAGTGAACATTTTTGATATTACTAAGCGCGAGCAAGTTATTACTTCTATCAAGGTTAGAAAGCACTAGGTCAATATTGCCAATCTCGCTTTGTTTTTTTTCAAACCACGCTTCTAATCGCAAAATACTATTTTTTCGCTGCCAGAATCTATCTACTTTAGATGCTCTATCAGGAAAAAGGCTATCAACTTTAACTATATCAGGAATGTCATACTCAGCGTTGCTCGCAAGAGATAATATAGTGACATTGTGCTGTAGTTTCGCCATTTTTTCAGCCAAAGTAAGCATTACTTTTTCAGCACCACCACCTACTAGTGAATCAATTACAATCACTATATTCATAAGCGATCTCCTACAAGCATATTTTTTATGCCAGTAGTGATCACGTCGAAGCTATGTGTGCTATCGAGTTGCTTATATTTACCAATAAATTCACTATAAAAAGGCTCGGTAATAACTTGAGCTATTTTCGTTGTAATTTCATCAATATCAAGATTTGCTTTTATTACAACACCTGCATTAACGCAATGATCCAAACGTGTATTCTGATCTTTTGAGATAGCACATGCCACAACAGGGGTTTGAACTGCAATTGCTTGCAATAAAGTATCTCCACCACTAAGTAATGCGACTTTAGCTTGGCTCATTAATGCCAAAAATTCGGTTCCTTGCAGGCTTGATAAACAAGTAACCTCATCACTTTTAGGAATTGCTTTATTATAATTTGCACCAAACACAACAACTGCTTTTAACCCAGTATGCTTAGTAATTTTAAGCGCGGCTTTAAAGTAAACCTCAGCACAATTAAGATTATTTAATATATGCCCGCCAGAACCCGCATTAACAATAAAATAGCCATCAGATACTAAGTTATAGCGATTTAAAACATCACGTTTTTGCTCACAAGAAGCAAATGCAACAAAAGGGCCTACATTACGAGGGGGTGCCAAGGGAAACATGTCTAACTTCGCACTTTCAGCCCATGTAAGTGGCTCAATACAATAATCAGGCTGTACAACCCAATGTGTATCAATTAAATTAATCCTGTTTAGCTTCAATCCCTTAGCGCGTTTTTTTGCATGCTGAGAAATAAATATAACTTTAGCGCCTACTTTTTTAGCCGCTTTCATATGCCCTGCACGTCCTGCACAATCAAAAACAACGACGTCAGGTTTAAATTGCTCTATAAAGTCGCAAACAGAATCAAGCTCTTTAGTCGCTGAGTGTTCCAGCAATGTGGCTTCAAAAGGACACTTTTTTGCGTAGCTTGTATGCTTGTTTAGTATGAAGTGAATATCGAGAGAATCAGTAAGTTCTGCCTTTAAACTTTGAGCCAACAACAACGAGCGCATATATTCACCAATGCCTTCTGGTGATGATACGGGAATAAATAAAAGTCGTTTGTTGCTCATTACATTCTCAATTTCCTATTTGAACTCCAGTATACCAATCAGATACTTATTACGATAGCTAGGTTACATTTTAATATATTAAATTAGCTCTATAAATTTGATTATTTACTGCAATAACAAGCTTAGGTTGATAAACTTAGCCGCAATCTAAATCACAAGGATCTGAACTTTGCGAAACAGAATTTTTCTACTTTCTACTCTTTTTTGCGCTATGAGCGCGTCAGTTAATGCTGAACCATGGGTAAAACCCGATGATTACGGTCTTAGAGCTGATATTCAACAATTAGCTGATGCCGGTGTTATTTTAGCTCCTGTAACTACCTATCCGCTTATGTGGAAAAGTTTTATAAGTGATGTGCAAAGCATGCCGCTTGAGCAATTATCTCCAAGCTTGCAAGATGCTTTACTTCGCGTTAAGCATCGATATAAATCAGAAAATAGCAGCTCGCATAGTCTTCAATTATCTGCTTTTGCAGCCACAGATCCAATCATAGCAACAAGCTTTGGTGCAACAAATACACAAGAAACAGAGCTTTCAGCAGCTTACGCTTATTTAGGCGATAACTTTGCAGCTAAAGTAGCTATAAATTACAGAAAAGACGGTAAAAAATGTTTAGTTGATGGAAAAACGACTGACGATATAGTTACCGATGAGCAAGCTTTAAACGATTGTAACGATACCTCACTTGACGATAGTTACTTAGCTTACCGTTTAGGTAACTGGATTTTTAGAGCCGGTGCTGTTGAGCAATTTTGGGGACCTGGTGTTGATAACAGCTTAATTATGTCTGGTAATGCGAAACCTTTACCTGCACTAAGTGTAACCAGAGAAAAAAGTACTGCTTTTGAAACACCATGGTTAAGCTGGATTGGTCAATGGGGCTTTACCGCACAAATGGCTAAACTTGAGTCTACACGTGTAATTCCTGATGCTTTACTTTGGAGCAGTAGATTAAATATACGCCCAATACAACAATTAGAAATTGCTGTTAGCTGGTCTGCACAATGGGCAGGAGACGGCCAACCAGGCTCTGCAGGTGATTTTATTGATGTCATAACTGGGCAAACAGCATGTATTGATGGCAATGTTAGTTGTGATAGCCAATTAGAGTCAAAAATAGGTAATCAATTAGCTGGCATAGATATTCGTTGGTCAGATACACTTTTCAACCAACCTTATGCGGTTTATGCCAGTACTATAGGTGAAGATGCTAGCTCACAGTTTAAACCCGCTGATAGAGCTTACTTATTTGGTGTACAGACAACACAACGTGTATATGATCAAAACTTATTAATAAATGTAGAGTACATAGATACAGGTGTTTCATGTCAAGCTGAATCAATAGTTGAAAATTGTTACTATGAGCATTCAGATTACAAATCGGGTTACCGTTACCATGGACGCACTATTGGTTCGACGTATGATAATGATGCGCAATCAGTTGTCCTAACACTACTTGGTCAGCTTTCTAATGGTGATGATTGGCAGTTTAAATTACGCAGTGTTGATTACAATAGTGACAATAGCGATTGGTACCCTAGCAATCCAGATTTAGGAAATACAATTACTAAAACAGGCTTTAATAGTAAGCAATTAGAGCTTCGTTATAGAATGCTTTCTATGGGAGGGCGAGTCACTTTAGGTGCTTTTGCATCTAACAATGACGGTGCTGAAAACGATACATCAGCATTTGCTAAGTATGAATTAAATTTTTAGTAAGTTACTTTATTAAAAATAAAAAGGGATGAAAACACTGTTTTCATCCCTTTTTTGTATTTTTAGTAACTTAAATCAGTAATTATACCAATTGCATTAAATTAGTGTTCTATTATAGCGATAAGAAAACAGCTCAATAACAAGGCTAAAATTATGATACATAGTTGTTCTATATAAATAATTTCTAACGTAGTTAGTGAGTTATTTAATACGCTAGAATGCTCATGCTTTTAATAAAATTGGTATTACTGTTTAATTTTACTAATTACTTTTGATGTTGAGCACCCATCTAAAAATTCAAGCACTTCAACTTTTCCGCCATGGCGAAGTACATGCTCAGCACCCGCTATTTGATCTACAGTGTAGTCGCCACCTTTAACTAAAATATCAGGACTTATTTGCTCAATTAATTTAGCGGGAGTATCGTTTTCATCTAAACTTCCAAACGGAATAACCCAATCAACTGATGAAAGTGCGCTAAGTACCATCGCACGCTCATCTAGCGGGTTAATAGGGCGTTCTGCCCCTTTTAAACGCGTAATAGATTCATCATTATTTAATCCAACAACGAGTCTATCGCCTCGTGCTTTAGCTTGCGCTAAATAACGTACATGCCCAGCATGCAAAATATCAAAACAGCCATTAGTGAATACAATGGTTTCGCCGTTTTGTTTTGCAAATTCAATATGCTGAAGTACATCATCAAATGGTGTTTGGTAATGCTCACCCGTAGTATGTAAATACTGACCAAGCTTGCGGCTTAGCTCTTCTGGCGAGACAGTTGCAGCCCCAAACTTACTCACAACGATACCTGCGGCTAAATTAGCAATTTCGACAGCATCTTTAGGTTCCATGCCCGCACCAAGCATAACCGCGAGTGTAGCTATAACCGTATCACCGGCCCCGGTTACATCGCTTACTTCAAGCTCTTGCGCTGCAAAATCAAATTTTTCATCTGCACTAATAAGCGACATACCTTGCTCAGAACGCGTAAGCAACATAGCTTTAATGCCATTTTTGCTAATTAAATCACGCGCACTTGCGGCTAAAGCCTCTTCTGAATCGGTTTGACCACCCGCTAACTTAAACTCATGTAAGTTAGGTGTAATGTAATCAGCACCTTCATATAAATGTAAATCTGGCGATTTAGGGTCGATTAAAACCGTTTTTCCGGCGCCCTTCGCAAGGCTTACCATTTCTTTAATTAAACTCAAAGATCCTTTGCTGTAATCAGAAAACACAATAAAGTCGTATTCATCAAGTACAAGCTCTAAGCGGTTTAATAAAAGCTGGCTGTGTTGCTCAGTAAACGTTTCTTCTAAATCAAGACGAACCAGTTGTTGATGGCGGCTAATAACACGCATTTTTGAAATAGTCGGTAAATCACATACACTGACTAATTGTGAGCTTATTTTTTCACCTTTTAGGATGGTCTCTAAAATCTGCCCGCTTTCGTCCTCACCAATTAAACCCAATAAGCCAACTTTTGCATCTAAACGCGCTATATTTTTTGCAACGTTAGCTGCACCGCCCGCTTTGTCTTCAAATTTACTTACTTTAACAACTGGTACTGGCGCTTCTGGCGAAATGCGACCTGTATCACCATACCAATAGCGGTCTAGCATTACATCGCCAACAACTAATATTCGTGCCGCTGATAAGTTTTTTAATAACGATAAATCCATTACTGCTGCTCCGCAACAACCATATCCATGGCTTCACATAACCAGTGACCTATAAACATGTGAGCTTCTTGAATACGTGCTGTTTCGTCATTTTTTATAATAATAGGTAACTTAGCAATGTCTTTTACTTTACCGCCATCACGCCCAGTTAATGCAACAGTAAAAGCGCCTAGTTTATTTGCAGCCTCTAATGCTAAATTAATATTGTTACTAGTACCTGATGTGGTTAAACCAATAACTAAATCTTCTGGCTTGCATAGCGCTTGAACTTGGCGTTCAAACACCGTATCAAAGTGATAATCGTTGCTGTGCGCTGTTAAAATTGAGGTATCAGTGGTCAATGCCATTGAGGCAAGCGGACCTCGTTCTAATTTATAACGCACTACAAATTCTGCAGCTAAATGCTGTGCATCTGCTGCACTACCACCGTTACCAAACCAAACAATCTTGCCACCAGCTTGTAATGCACTATGGCATGCTTCTAACAATTGCATAGATTCTTGATGATAAGCCTCCATCGTTTCAAATAATGCCTGATGACGGTTTAATGTTTCAACGTAGCTAGTTGCCACTGAATCGATAATTGACATGAAAAAATTCCTCTTGGAACTGAAATGGCAGGAAAAATTAAATTCATTATTCCATAATTTTATTTAATTGTGTGTATTTTATCGGGTTATAACTGAACCCAGACCATATTTTATAACGAGTCTGTTTAGAAAACGGCTATTTCACGGTAAACTAACGCCACTTCCCTTTAAGAAAGATCAGTATGGCACGCATTTTTTACTCATTCGCATTAATTATTATTAGCCCACTGATTGTATTTTATCTCTATATTTTACGAGGTAAAAAAAACCAAGGCTATCGTGCACACTTTAAAGAGCGCTTTGGGTTTGTCAGTAAGTCTTTGTTTACGGTTAAAACTAAACCTTTAGTTTTTCATTGTGCTTCTGTTGGTGAGGTACTTGCCGCAACGCCACTTATTAAAGCTTTGCAAAAAGTGCATCCAAATTTAAATATACTTATAACCTGTAATACTCCAACAGGCAGAGAGCAAATACTTAGCCAGTTTAAAAATACTGTAGCGTGTAGCTATTTACCAATCGATTTCCCGTTTGCGACGGCTCGATTTTTAAAGCGTATAAAGCCACAAGCATTATGTATTTTAGAAACCGAGCTATGGCCAAATTTAATGGCGATAAGCCACAAAAAAAACATACCAGTGCTTGTCATCAATGCAAGACTCTCTGAAAAGTCACAGCAGGGCTATCAAAAGGTCGCTAAATTAACGCATATTATTATGCGCTCAATTACGGTACTTGCGAGTCACAATAAAACAGATGCTACACGCTTTATTGAACTTGGTCTTGAAGCTTCAAAAAGCCATGTAACAGGCTCAATAAAATTTGATATAACACCAAGTGAAGAGCAACTAGCTAAAGTACTCAACCTTAAACAGCTTTATAGTAGTAATGAACGCTTTGTATGGGTGGCAGGCTCAACACATCCTGTTGAGCATGAGCTGGTACTTTTAGCCCATCAAGAATTACTAAAAAAGCAACCGAACGCATTACTTATAATTGCCCCGCGCCATCCAGAGCAATTTGACAAAATGGCAGAGCTTTTAACGCAAAGCCCACTTAGCTTTAGCCGTCGTAGCCAAAATAACTATAATAATGAGCAAATACTCCTTGCTGATACGCTTGGTGAATTACAGTGTTTATATGGCGCTGCAAATGTGAGCTTTATTGGTGGCAGCTTAATTCGCAGAGGTGGGCATAACCCACTGGAATCAGCAGCGTTTTCGGTAGGTGTAATAACAGGTCCACACACATACAATTTTGACCATGTTTATCCAGAGCTAATAAAGCTCAAAGGTGCTGTAGTGGTTGATAGTAACGACGAACTAGCTAAGCAGCTTATAACGTTTAGCCAAAACACAAAAGCGTGCCAAACCTTAGGTATTAAAGCTGCGCAATGCGTAGCTAAAAACCAAGGTGCTATACAAAAAACACTTAACATTATTAATCAATATTTAGAGCCAAAACCGTGACCAACATAGCTATAAGCCAAACCCGTGAATGGGTGTCATCTGTTATTGTTAAATATAACTTTTGCCCATTTGCACGTAAAGAAGTGGAAAATAACTGTATTCATTACATAGTAAGCTCTGCAACGAGCATGGATGATGCTGTAATGGATATGCTTGAGCAATGTGTTGAGCTTGACCGTGAACCAGAGCGCGAAACAACCCTTATCATGTTTGACAATGGCTTTAGTGACTTTGAAGACTTTTTAGACTTGGTCGATTTAGCTAATGCACTTTTAGTCGCGCAAGGCTTTGAAGGTAAGTATCAAATCGCTAATTTTCATCCTGATTACGTATTTGCTGACAGTGATGAAACCGATGCCGCAAACTACACAAATAGAGCGCCCTTTCCTACATTGCATTTAATCCGCGAAGCAAGTATGAGCGAAGCACTTGATAGTTATAACGAGCCTGAATCTATTCCTGAGCATAATATAAATCTAGCAAGGCGTAAGGGGATTGATTTTTGGCAGCAGTTACTTGAAGGCTGTAAAAAACCGAGCGCTTAAATGCTCGGTTTTATTTTGGTTTGTGCAGAACAAGACAATAACAAACGCTTATTTTTTAACCCAGTTACCATTTACTTCAACGTAATGACCACTTTGGGTTTTTTCAATTGTTTTAGCAGCAGCAAGTGCTTCTACTTGTGAAAGCGACAAGTTATTCTTTTTAGCGAGCTTTAAGTACTGCGCTTTACGCTTTGCATTTATGTCATCAACAACGGCTTTTGCCTCTGCGTTTTGTACAACAAGTCCTAAATAACCAGAGCTATCTTCACCTACTAGACCTTGGTTTTTAGCGTCATCAAGGCTAATAGCCCACGCAGAGAAAGACATACATACTGCACTAACTAACGTAATAATATTTAATTTTTTCTTCGTATTCATGTTCTAGCTCCTCAAAATAACTCACTGTCGTCACTAAATAAATTGTCGAGTTCTTTATCTACTTTTACGCGAATTTCGTGATCGACCTTCACATTTAAATTAATAGTAATGGGCTCTTTAGCAGACACCTCAACACGATGCGTGCAAGCACTGAGTGCACTAATAGCACTCAGCGCGAGCAGTACTTTTATCAATAACGACTGTCTCATTATTAGTTTCCTTTTTGTGAGTATTGTTGCTCAACTTTTTGTGTAATTTCGTCACTTAAACGCAGTGCACGCAAAAGTGTAAATACGTTTTCTTCGTGGTTATAATTAAAGTTAACCTGCTGCTGCTCTGCTTTATTATAGCCTTGCAAATTAACCCCTAGTTTTAACCAACCATCATTTTTTAGTGCCACACTGCTATTAAGTTTTTGAATATCTAAATTAGTTAATAACCCTAACACGGGTTGTAACTCTTGCTGTTGCTGCATTACTGAATCAAAAGCGGCATTATTGGTAATTTTTAAATTACCTGTTCCTTGGCTAAATAAGCTTCCGTCAATTATCTCAATTTTTCCACTATCAAAGTGAACCGGTAAAGACCCCGCCAAGCGTCCCGTTAATACAATGCCCGACTTATCGTCGAGTGTAACAAGTTTGCTTGCATCAATATTTTCAAACTTAACATTAGCAACTTGGTTTGGCTTCCCTACTGTGTAGCTATCTAATGAAAACTCGCCACCAAACACACTTCCTTTTACATCATTTATAAGCGCGGTATTGTTATTAACTTGCCATTGACCTTTAATAGTTTTAACTACGGCACCGGCTCTAAATTCATTTAAATTAAAGGTAGTTGGTTTTACATTAAGCTTACCTGAATTATATTCCCCGCTAAATGTACTGCTTAAATCACTCGCAAGGTAATCGTTATACAATGCACTTGTATGACTAATCCCTATATTGAACAATGCATTTTGTAAGTTTATATCGCCACTAATATAGCCATTAAATTCGCCCTCTGTTAACTGTGCAAGTGGCTCAAATTGACTAATAAACGCATTTAACGACAGCGCACTTTGTTCAGGAATAACCACTTCAAATGGATGAGCTTGCGACGACATATGATGATTTATCACTAACTCAACATTATTTATAAATGCGTGATGCGTAGCTTTTAGTGCACGGCTTTGCAAGCCCGTAGACTCTACTTTTATATTATTAAGTTTTATGTCGGGGCTATTAACAGCCTTTATATTCGTTTTTGCTGTTAGATCAGCAAATAACTCACCTACGCCTAAATTAGCATTTGCTGTTAATGTGTTACTTATATCTGTGACTTTAAATTCTTTATATTCTGCGCTTTTTAATTGCTGCGTTAACGTTACTTCTGTGTTTAACTGTTTATCCATTTTTGCAGTTAAATCACCTTGGTATTGCACTGCACTTATATCAAACGCATCTACACTATTAAGCGTTAATTTAGCATTTATAAGCCCAATGGGTTTTAAGTCTATAAACTCACTTATATTAAAGTGACCACTAAGGCGAAGCCCATTCGCTGTTGCAGGTGCAAACTCAGGTAAATTTTCAAGCACAACGGCGTAATCGCCTATAATTGCAGCGCCAGATAACTGAGCATTAACGTTAATATTATTTATATCGGGTGTATTTATTTGAGCTGACAAAGTTGACTGTAAGTCTTCAAATGGAGATGTAATATTTAGTGTTGTATCTGTTATTAAAATATCAAATTGCTTATCGCCCACGCTTACCAAATTAATTGCAGGTACCCTCAACCCACTAGCCTCTAAGCTAATTGATTGAGGGAGTTTAAGTTGCCAATTTAAAGGAACTTGTTTGCTAATAAAGCCTGCATATTCACTTGGTGGAATTAACTCAGTACAGCTTGGTGTTAAATTAATTTTGTTATTAAGCAAATCGGTATTAAACATTAACGCTTGGCTATTTAAATTAAAACGCGTCGCCAATTTACCAGTGGTTAATACGTTAACTTTGCACTGCTCATACGTGTGAGCAAACTGGGAGCTAATATCGCCATTTAACTCAAGTTCTATACCATCAAAGCTAAATGCTTGCTGAGTATTAAAGTTAAAATCTGCTATTAATGTATTTTTAGTGTTTATAACGTGCTTTAAAAAAGTGTCATTAATTTCAAACTGACCCCTTACTTTATTAGCAGTCAAAATTGCACTTGCGTTTATATCACCTGAGACATTAAATTTATTTAATTCGGGTTCTAATATGCTTATTTTAAGTGGCTTATTGAGCTCATCACTTTTTACTACAAGCTGTTTAATATTGATTAATGGGCGATTTAAGGGAAGTGCTAAATCGAGATTTTTAGCAAGCTGATTAGCATTATCACTTTTAGGGAGTGGATTAACTGTTAGCACTGCATTTTCAATATCTACACGCTTTGTATTTGCAGTAATACCAGTAAGTTGTAATTGTTGATTTTGATAATTTAAACACACTTTATCAGCATGAATATTTAAGCTAGACGTGATTGAAAAATCAAGGCAGTTTAATGTGACACCCGCTTTTTCGAGCTCAGGCGCTATAACCCACTGTAATAAAGGCAAGCGAAATACATAACCAAGCAGTAAGGTACTTAGTAATACAGCTCCAACAATTAAACCAATTCGCTTAAACATACTATCCTTAAATGCTTTGTGCTTTTAGCTATACTAATACCAACCTGCATAAATCTTTGATCAATTTAACGAATTAAATTGCACTATAACGTCGTTAAAAGTTTTTTATTTAGAACAACTAGATATAAAAACTTTTGCCTAGTTCTAGCGTAATTTTTTTAACGTTAAATAGACCCCATATATAAGCAGATTGGTATAATCAAAAAAGGCTGCACAATGCAGCCTTTTTTATTTTACAGTAAGATTATGAATCTAACTTGTATAAACGTAAATATAATTAACCTACGTTTTTACGTGCATTACGGAACATACGCATCCACGGGCTATCCTCGAGCCACTCATCTGGGTGCCAAGAGTTGGCAACGCTTCTGAATACACGTTCTGGATGCGGCATCATTACAGTGGCACGACCATCAGTTGACGTAATACCGGTAATACCTTCTGGAGAACCATTAGGATTCGCTGGGTACTGCGTTGTAGGGTTACCGTAGTTATCTACAAATTTAACCGCTACAGTGCCGCTATCAAGCGCCGCTTTAGTGGCTGCATCGTTTGCAAACTCAGCATGACCTTCACCATGAGAAACCGCTATAGGCATACGCGAGCCAGCCATTCCGTTAAAGAACACAGACGGATTCTCTTGTATTTCTACTAAACTAAAGCGTGCTTCAAAACGCTCTGATTTATTAGTTACAAAGCGCGGCCAATGTCCAGTACCAGGGATCAACTCTTTTAACGTTGATAACATTTGGCAACCGTTACATACACCTAAGCTGAAAGTATCTTCACGGTGGAAAAAGTTTTGGAATTGATCTCGTGCCATGTCGTTAAACAAAATAGACTTAGCCCAACCTTCACCCGCACCAAGTACGTCACCGTATGAGAAACCACCACAGGCCACTAAACCTTTAAATTGCTCTAGTGTTAAACGACCTTCTAAAATGTCGCTCATGTGTACATCAACGGCTGCAAAACCTGCGCGATTAAACGCCGCCGCCATTTCTAAATGAGAGTTAACACCCTGCTCACGTAAAATAGCCATTTGCGGTTTAGCACCGGTTGCAATGTATGGCGCTGCTATATCTTCATTTAAATCAAAGTTAAGTTTTACGTTTAAGCCTGGATCTTTTGCATCAAATTTAGCATCAAACTCTTGCTTAGCACACTCAGGGTTATCACGGCGCGCTTGCATTTGATACGTTGTTTCAGCCCAAATAGTACGAAGCTCAGTACGCGTATGATTAAGTACCGTATTTTCGCCACGGTTAAACATAATCGTATCGTCACTGTTAAGCGTGCCAATATTGTGACTAATGGCTGCTATACCATGTTGTTCAAACACCGCATTTACTGCATCTAAATCAGCATTTGCAACTTGAATTACCGCACCTAGCTCTTCGTTATAAAGCGCTTCAATGTCTGAACCTGTTAAAGCTGCTAAATCAACAGTTACACCGGTATGACCCGTAAACGCCATTTCAGCTACTGTGGTAAATAAACCACCATCTGAGCGGTCATGATAAGCAAGTAACTTACTATCAGCCACAAGTGCTTGCATTGCGTTATAGAAGCCTTTTAATAACTCAGGGCTATCAACATCAGGGGTTACATCACCTAATTGCTTATAAACTTGTGCAAGGCTTGATGCGCCCATGCGGTTTTTACCCGCACCTAAATCAACTAATATAAGCGATGTATCGCCTTTATCTGTGCGCAGTTGTGGCGTTACTGTTTTACGTACGTCGTCAACACGACCAAACGCAGTTATAACCAGTGAAAGCGGCGATGTTACTGACTTCTCTTGTGAGTCACCTTCATCTTTCCATGTCGTTTTCATCGACATAGAATCTTTACCCACTGGAATCGTTAAACCAAGCGCAGGACAAAGCTCTTCGCCTACGGCTTTAACAGCTTCATATAAACCAGCATCTTCACCTGGGTGACCCGCTGCTGCCATCCAGTTTGCCGATAACTTAATGTTTTCAAGGCTACCAATATTTGCACAGGCAATATTAGTTAACGACTCTGCCACAGCTAAACGAGCAGATGCACCGTAATTAAGTAATGCAGCCGGAGTACGCTCACCGAGTGACATAGCTTCACCGTGGTAAGTATCATACGTTGCCGCAGTTACAGCACAGTTAGCAACAGGTACTTGCCAAGGACCAACCATTTGGTCGCGCGCTACTAAACCCGTAACTGAGCGATCGCCGATTGTTATTAAGAATGTTTTTTCTGCAATGGTTGGTAAACGCATTAATCGCTGCGCTGCATCTGCTGCATTTATTGATGTGATATCAAGCGCTTTGCCAACAACTTGCTTTGACGTTACATCGCGGTGCATTTTAGGTGCTTTACCTAATAATACGTCCAGCGGCAAATCAACAGGGTTATTTTCAAAGTGGCTGTCTGACACAGTTAAGTGAGGTTCAGCTGTTGCTTCACCAATAACAGCGTACTGGGCACGTTCGCGCTTACAAATTGCTTCAAAGCGGTCAAAGTCCTCTACGCCAACAGCGAGTACATAACGCTCTTGTGATTCATTACACCAAATTTCGTGTGGTGCCATGCCTGGCTCATCGTTAGGGATGCTACGTAATTGGAACTTACCACCACGTCCGCCATCATTAACAAGCTCAGGAAACGCATTAGATAAACCGCCGGCACCTACATCATGGATAAACGCGATTGGGTTTTCATCGCCTAGCTGCCAACATTTATCGATAACTTCTTGGCAACGACGTTCCATTTCTGGGTTTTCGCGCTGTACTGAAGCAAAGTCTAAATCTTCGTTTGACTGACCTGAGGCCATACTTGATGCAGCACCACCGCCTAAACCAATGTTCATTGCAGGCCCGCCTAGCGCAATTAATTTAGCGCCTACAGGAATATCACCTTTTTGAACATGATCAGAGCGAATATTACCTAAACCACCGGCAAGCATAATTGGTTTATGGTAACCACGTACTTCTTCACCGTTATGGCTTGTTACTTTTTCTTCGTAAGTACGGAAGTAGCCTAATAAGTTAGGACGACCAAACTCATTATTAAATGCAGCGCCACCTAGTGGACCTTCTGTCATTATATCAAGTGCGTTTACAATACGACCCGGCTTACCAAAATCGCTTTCCCACGGTTGCTCGTAACCTGGAATACGTAAATTTGATACAGTAAAGCCAACTAACCCTGCTTTTGGCTTAGAGCCACGACCAGTTGCGCCTTCATCGCGAATCTCACCACCAGAACCTGTAGCAGCACCTGAGAATGGCGCAATAGCTGTTGGGTGGTTATGAGTTTCAACTTTCATTAGTATTTCAATGTCTTCTTGATGATACGCATATTCACCTTGCGCATTTGGGAAGAAGCGACCCGCTTTTGAGCCTTTCATTACTGCCGCGTTATCTTTATACGCCGACAATACATTTTCAGGATTTAGCTCAAACGTATTTTTAATCATTTTAAACAGCGATTTTGGCTGCTCTTTACCATCGATTGTCCAGTCAGCATTAAATATTTTATGGCGACAATGCTCTGAGTTCGCTTGTGCAAACATAAACAATTCGATGTCGTTAGGGTTACGTCCTAACTTTGTAAAATTTTCTACTAAGTAGTCTATTTCGTCATCAGCAAGCGCAAAGCCTTGCTCAACATTGGCTGTTGCTAGTGCTTCGCGTCCACCACCTAAAATATCGACAGACGACATTTGGCGTGGGGCATCACTGCGAAACAGCTGAGCCGCATCTTCAAGTTCATTGTGTGTGGCTTCAGTCATGCGGTCGTGCAATAACGCAGTTACTTGTGCAAGTTGTTCTGCGTTTAAATCACCTTCAACATAATAAGCAATACCGCGTTCAACACGGTGAACCTGCTTTAAACCACAGTTGTGGGCGATGTCGGTAGCTTTAGATGCCCAAGGTGAAATGGTACCTGGGCGAGGTGTAACAAGTACAAGTTTGCCAGCTGGGGTATGCTCAGCAATAGTTGGACCGTAAGTTAATAGTTTTTCAAGCTTGGTTTGCTCAGAGCTACTCAACGGCGATGTTAAATCGGCAAAGTGAGCATACTCGGCGTATACGTTAGTGACTGGAAGTTGCGATTGTTGGCAACGCGCTAAAATTTTATTAACTCTGAACTCTGAAAGTGCTGGTGCACCACGAAGGATCAACATAGGTAATTTCATCCGGGGTTAGGGATTGAACGATATTTTAGGCACGCATTATAGTCCAATTAGCATTCAGATTTAACTCAAAATTACGCTTTTCATAAAATTAACTTTTTAGCTTTATTTATAGCCTCTTTTGGTTAATAAAATAAAAGGTAAAGTGACGCGATGGCTTAGTTTTGCTATAACGGTGGCTGGCGAGCTTAAGGGGCACTCAATGTTCAAAGAAAAACTAATAATAATCATTACTTTAGTTATGCTGTTATGTGCATGTGATATGCAAGAGCAGCCAACTCAACTCGCCCAAATAAAAGAACAAAACAAAATACGTGTGGGTACACTTGCAAGTGCTAGTAATTATTATCAAGCCGTTCAAGGTGAACAAGGCTTTGAATATGAGCTATCTCAAGCATTTGCTGAATATCTAGGTGTAGAGCTTGAAATAGTGCCATTTTTTAACTTATCCGATATGTTTGAACGCCTTGAAAGCGGTGATTTAGATTTAATTGCCTCAGGACTTACCTATAATAAAACCCGTGCAGAGCAATACCGTTATGGACCAACTTACAGAACAATCAGCCAAAAGTTAGTTTATAAGCAAGGACGTGTTCGCCCTCGAGAGTTTGCCGACTTAGATGGCAACTTTACTGTTATCGCTAAAAGTAGTCATTCGCTTACTCTGCAAAAAATGAAAAAAAACAATCCAGATCTTACTTGGATAGAAAGCGAAGAGTTTGATGAAGAAGAACTACTTCAAGCAGTTATTGATGGCGAGATTGATTACACACTCGCTGATACACATACGCTATCGTTATTTCGCCGTTATCATCCAAATTTAAGTATCGGTTTTTCTGTTAGTCATAACGACCCGATTGCATGGATACTTAATAAATCAAAAGATGATTCTTTATATTCCTTATTAGTGCCATTTTTTGGCGATATAAAACAGAGTAATCAGCTCTACGTACTTGAAGAAAAATACTTTGGCCACGTACGCCAATTTAACTATGTAAATACCCTTGCTTATATCGAAGCTATCAAAGAAACCTTACCAACATACCAACCATGGTTTGAACAATATGCTGGTAGCCTTGATTGGCGTTTATTAGCGGCACTTAGCTATCAAGAATCTATGTGGAATCCTCGTGCTAAATCGCCAACAGGCGTTCGCGGTATTATGATGCTAACCCGCAGTACAGCAAAACAAGTAGGTGTTACCAACCGCTTAGAGCCAGAGCAAAATATTCGCGGTGGTGGTAAGTATTTAAGTAAACTGATTAAGCGTATACCTGATAGAATTCCTCAACCTGATAGAACATGGCTTGCACTAGCGGCTTACAATGTAGGTTGGGGGCACGTTAACGACGCGCGTATAATTACCGAGCAGCAAGGCGCAAGCCCTGATAAATGGGCTGATGTAAAAAAACGCTTACCGCTGTTAATTAAAAAGCGCTATTACCGTAAAACTCGCTATGGTTATGCGCGTGGCGATGTAGCGGTTAAATATGTTGATAATATTCGTCGCTATTACGATGCACTTGTTTGGCTAGATGAGAATAATGCTATTGCTGTAGAGTCTGAGCCAGAACCAATCACAGAGCAGAGCACTGATACCGAGCCAAACTTAAATGAAGAAAGTGACGATAAAAGTAACAAATATGAAGCGCAAACAGAAAAACAACAGCCTATAATTGAGCCCGAACTACCAAGTGAAAACAATAACTAAGATTTATATAGGTATCAGTTTTTTGAGCAAACCAGTAAGCAAAATTTAAGTAAATTAAATATCTGTTTACTTGTCATCAAATGATCACTAATGTGTATTACTTGTATATTATTATTTTATAAGATATACCCTGCGCCTTTCTCACTCTTGCATTAGGAGAAAACATGCTAAAACGTAGACGCACACAAAAATTAAAACGCAATGTGATTTATTCAACAGCCACACGTCGTCGTGTTATGCTAAGAAAACTGCACAAAAAAATCATCTGGCGCCGCCGAATGTTTGCTATGCAGCAAATGGCTGAAACAGAAATAGAGCCAATCGCTAGTTAACTCTAGCTAGGTTTATTTATTTGTTCATCACGAGCAGCTTTCTTAGCTGCTTTAATTTGCGCTCTTCTACGCTTAAAAAAATTCGAAATAGTATCACCGCATTGCTGTGCCAAAACACCACCGCACACCTCAACTTGATGATTTAACCTCGGCTCTTGTAATAAGTTCATAATTGAACCTGCAGACCCTGTTTTAGCATCGAGGGCACCAAATACTAAACGCTTTATTCTGCTATGGACCAACAGTCCTGCACACATAGAGCAAGGCTCTAACGTTACATATAGTGTGCAATCAATTAAGCGATAATTATTAAGTACTTTTCCAGCTTCTCGCACTGCAATCATTTCCGCATGGGCTGATGGGTCGTTATCCGTTATTGAGCGGTTGTACCCCACTGAAATTAGCTGGTTATCTTTTACTACAATTGCTCCAACCGGAATTTCATCAAGCAACTCTGCTTGCTTTGCATACAAAAGCGCTTGCTCCATCCAGTAGGAATCATTAAATGGCTCGTTCATTCTTTCTACTTAAATAACTTTTTATGCTGTAATTATACCTAGTTAGCACTCTAAAGTGCGTCATTCATTACTTTATTGCAAAAATAAAACGATATTTACCTGTTTGTAATGGCTCACTAGTGTGGATTTACGCTATAATCTCACGCTTTTTTTATTTAGCTCACAACACGGGTAGCAAATGAAATTTCCTGGACGCCGCAGGCATAAACATTATTTTCCAGTGGAAGCCAAAGATCCACTTACTAATCAACTTAACGCAACAGAGCGATTACAACGTAGTTATATTACGGGTATCGATCAGATCGTTGTTGATATAGAGGCAAAAGTTGATCAAGCTTTCCTTGACGAATTTCAACTACGTAGAGGTATGTCACAAGTTATTGATAGCGACATAACGAACGCCTTATACGATCGTTTAAAATTAAACGATATGGTTGATTTTGAGTTTGCCGGTGGGACCATTGGTAACACTATGCACAACTACTCTGTACTTGCAGATGATCGCTCAGTTTTATTAGGCGTAATGAGCGAAAATATAAAAATAGGTAGCTATGCTTACCGCTTTTTATGTAATACCTCAAGCCGTGTAGATTTAAACTATCTCCAACCAGTAGATGGGCCTATAGGTCGTTGTTTTACATTAATTGATGAAACCGGTGAGCGTACTTTTGCGATAAGTGCGGGCCTAATGAATCACTTACGTCCTGAATCTATCGATAAAAACCTTATTGAAAATTCATCAGCATTAGTGATCAGTGCCTACCTCATGCGTACGCAAGGTAGTGAAACGATGACTGAAGCGACTATGCAAGCGGTAAAATACGCTAATGATGCAGGTGTGCCAGTTGTTCTTACACTCGGAACTAAATTCTTAATTGAACAAGACCCGACCTGGTGGGCAAACTTTGTTGAAAAGCATGTTGATATTCTTGCTATGAACGAAGAAGAAGGGTTAGCTATTACAGGTTTTGAAGACCCTCTTCTAGCTGCCGATAAAGCACTTGATTGGGTAGATTTGGTAATTTGCACCGCTGGCGAAAAAGGCTTATTTATGGCCGGCTACGTAGACGAAAGCTTAAAGCGTGAAACCGAATATCCGTTATTACCAGGCGCCATACCTGATTTTAATCGATACGAATTTTCACGTGCTATGCGTAAAACCGAGTGTGATGAGCCTATCAGAGCATATAGCCATACAGCCCCATTTATGGGTGGACCTGATTCAATCAAAAACACCAATGGTGCAGGCGATTGTGCTTTAGCGGCTGTGCTACATGACTTATCAGCAAATGTTTATCATAAACTTAATGTGGCAAACTCTGCTAAGCATCAGCAACAAGCTATTACTTACTCGTCACTATCGCAAATTAGTAAATATGCTAACCGAGCTAGTTATGAAGTGTTAGTTCAGCACTCTCCTCGTTTATCTCGCGGTTTACCAGAACGCGAAGACTGCTTAGAACAGGTTTATTGGGAACAATAATAACGGTGGGAGCAATCATTGCTCCCTATCAACTTCCTAAAAAATAGAAATATCGAGCTTTTTAGATAGCAGTTCCAACGCTGCAATTCCTGCAACCGAATTACCAAACGAATTAAGTCCCGGAGAATAAACAGCTACCGTAAACTTATTTGGTAACACGGCTAAAATAGTCCCTGACACTCCCGATTTACCTGGCATACCTACTCTGTAACCAAAATCCCCCGCAGCATCGTATAAGCCACTGGTAAATAATAGCGAATTAAGCTGCTTATTTTGACGGCTACTTAAAACACGATCGCCCGATCGATTATCAACACCTTTATTTGCTAAAAAATTATAAGCTTTGGCTAATTCAATACAGTTGAGCTCAATAGAACAAAAGTTAAAGTAAGACCATAAAACATCATCGACTTCATTTTCAAAATTACCAAACGACTTCATTAAATGTGCCATAGCAGCATTACGATGCCTAAATTCATACTCAGAATTAGCGACTTTTTTATCAATCACTATCCCTCTATTACCAGCTAACAACCTAAAGGTCTCGAGCATAGAGTGCATTGGTGCAGATAAGCGGCTGTATAACGCATCACACGTTACAATTGCGCCTGCATTTATGAAAGGGTTACGAGGAATCCCTTTTTCAAACTCAAGCTGTGTAAGCGAATTAAAGGCAGTACCTGAAGGCTCCTTTCCAACTCGATGCCAAAGTTCATCACCATAACGTTGCAGTGCCATAGTAAGTGTCATAACTTTTGAAACAGACTGAATGGTAAAACGTTGAGAGCAATCCCCCGCACATACAGTCTTACCATCAGTTGTATAAATAGCGATAGAAAATTGCTCAGGATCGACCTCTGCAAGGGCTGGTATATAATCAGCTACTTTTCCTTGTGATAATAAAGGGCGTACTTCATGTGCTATTTCATCAAGCACCTTTTGGTAATCAGCTGTAGGCAAACTAGACCTCTATATCATCATTCATAAAAATTGGATTTTAGCACGCGCGAATAAACGCAACTAGTTTTGTTGTTGAATTTAATGGGGGATGTTTTTCTTAATTTAAAAAAGCAAAAAACGTCACATTACTGTAACGGGTTTCTCTTAATTAAATCTTGGTAATATCGTAGTGCCACAGCGGTGGAGAGCCACATAGCAAATGCTACACTATCTTTGTGTCGGGGCGTCCTTCTGCGG
Source organism: Pseudoalteromonas sp. SG43-4 (assembly GCF_014164325.1). Classification (NCBI taxonomy): domain Bacteria; kingdom Pseudomonadati; phylum Pseudomonadota; class Gammaproteobacteria; order Alteromonadales; family Pseudoalteromonadaceae; genus Pseudoalteromonas; species Pseudoalteromonas sp. SG43-4. Next base: position 119,286 of record NZ_JACJFB010000015.1, read on the forward strand.
GGGCTCGCCCTAGAACTATTTTATTTCGCCACTGAGTTCGGCATGGACTATTTACAAAATTTCAAAAAGCAAAAACCCGTCACATTACTGTAACGGGTTTCTCTTAATTAAATATTGGTAATGTCGTAGTGCCACAGCAGTGGAGAGGCACATAGCAAATGCTACACTATCTTTGTGTCGGGGCGTCCTTCTGCGGGGCTCGCCTTAGAACTATTTTATTTCGCCACTGAGTTCGGCATGGACTATTTACAAAATTTCAGAAAGCAAAAAACCCGTCACATTACTGTAACGGGTTTCTCTTAATTAAATATTGGTAATGTCGTAGTGCCACAGCGGTGGAGAGGCACATAGCAAATGCTACACTATCTTTGTGTCGGGGCGTCCTTCTGCGGGGCTCGCTTTAGAACTACTTTATTTCGCCACTGAGTTCGGCATGGACTATTTACAAAATTCCAAAAAGCAAAAAACCCGTCACATTACTGTAACGGGTTTCTCTTAATTAAATCCTGGTAATGTCCTACTTTCACATAGCAAATGCTACACTATCATCGGCGCTGTTTCGTTTCACTACTGAGTTCGGTATGGGATCAGGTGGGTCCAAAACGCTATTGTCACCAAGAAAATTCTTTTCAATTTTCTTATTTTAATTATTAAGGTTAAAGTCCTTCGACTGAATTTGAAGCCTGGTAATGTCCTACTTTCACATAGCAAATGCTACACTATCATCGGCGCTGTTTCGTTTCACTACTGAGTTCGGCATGGAGTCAGGTGGGTCCAAAACGCTATTGTCACCAAGCAAATTTGGGCGTTAATACGTATTTCTGCG